>JBDKTO010000092.1 GCA_039680175.1 Veillonellales bacterium
TTTTTGTGTTAGAATCTGTAGTAATTTGTCCAAAAATGGTATAATTAGTTGTTTCCTTGCCAGAGGAAGCAACTATCCAGCGTCGCTCGGTTACCTCCTTTGTGGATAACCGAGCGATTTTTTTATCCCACCAGCGGATTGCAGGAGTCTTCATAATCTTTTCCGTAGTTATTGCCCGCATTCTGCACCGGTATCGCTTCTTTTCTTGACTCCGGCTGCTAAGCTCCCCATTATCTTCTGTTAGCGCTTAAATTGCATTTTTCAGTTCATCACACCGCTCTTTTAATTCACTGATAAAATTAAATTTTGGGCTGTCCACTTTTATTGCAGCCGGATTAACCGGCTTGTGACTTCTTCCGTTCATGATCGGTAACAATGATAGCCAGCATCTTCTGAATGCTTTCACTGGAAGGACTATTCGTAAAAGTAACGTGAACAATCGCTTTTCTGTTTTTACCGTAGTTTACTTTCATTGTTATATGGTCTTGCATATCACCACCCCCGTACATGATATGCGGATACTGGTTGTCTGCTTGCATGTCAATCAGCAGGAACACCGATAATAAGTAAAATCGCATTCCGCATAACTGCCGGTTGCTCAATTTCTAATTCCGAGTCATCACTCGGAAGCTCGGAAGCTTGGATACAGGAACAAGCATCATGAAACTCAACATTTTGTATTTTTTATAGATATGAAACATTTTGTTTCATATAATAGTATTACGGGTGGTGTAATATGATCAAACCAACATTCGCTATTCACATTGCCATTAAGAAATAGTAAAGGGTTAACGCAACAACAAGCTGCCGGCTTATGTTTTACCTTAATAGCAGAACGTATATTCTCTTTCAGGAGGAAACCTATGCAAAATGCAGCGATTTATGTCCGCGTCAGTACAGACCTCCAAGCCGAAAAAGGCTACTCATTAGAGACACAAATCGAAGCATGCCGAAAGTATGCCGAGGAAATGGGTGCCGCTGAAATAACTGTATTCAAAGATGATGGCTATAGCGGGGAATACATCGAACGGCCGGCGATGTCGGAGTTACGGGAAGCGATAGGCCAAAAAAAGTTTCAGGTTGTTGTTGTCTATGACCCTGACCGTCTGGCGAGAAATCTTGCCCATCAGCTCATAATTACCGATGAAATCGAGAAATCGGGTGCACAGCTTAAATTCGTTTCTGTAACATTTGAACACTCTCCCGAGGGGAAACTCTTCTATTCAATCCGCGGTGCAGTGTCGGTTTATGAAAAGGCAAAAATTATTGAACGCGTCAGTCGCGGAAAACGCGGAAAACTTCAACAAGGGAAAATCATCGGCGATACCAAACCTTTTGGATATCGCTTCGATCATAAAAGTAGTAACTATATTATTAATGAAAAGGAAGCACAAATCGTTAGACATATCTACTCTTGGCTGGTTAACGAAAAAATCGGTACTCCGGGGATTGCCAAGCGGTTAAACGCGAAGGGCTTTGTTAGCCCACGAACTAAGAAACCTTGGACACCTAATACAATCTATTATTTAATAAAGCAGCCACGATATATGGGTACGCATATCGCGCTAACAACGAAAACAGTAAGTACCGGGATTAACAGTAAAAAAGTGGTTAAACGTCCGGAAAGCGAATGGATTGAGGTACAGGTACCTGCCATAGTCGATGAACTCACTTGGTATGCCGCTCAAAAACAACTAAGGATGAACAAAATGAAGTCATCCAGAAACCAAAAAAAGGACCACGTTCTTGCCGGATTGATTTTCTGCGCTAAGTGCGGCCGAAAAATGAAAATTGAATACAGCGGCAGAAAACCATATCCCGGTTACTATGTCTGTAATGGGGTGGTTAATCCCAATTTCCGTTACGCTGGCGGTTCCCGTTGCGATACCAGACGTATTCCCTGTGAAGTACTTGAAAACACAGTAATGGATATACTAGAAAATATCTCAAACAATCCAGCCGAATTTGAAAAATATATATCCCGCCCCAGTAATGAAATGAATATTGAAGAAAAGAAAAATGACCTTGATCGATTGAAACAGCGCGAAGATGGTCTTCATGCTCAGAGAAAAACCATTTTACGGTGGTTTCAACAAAAAATTATTGAAGAAAAGGATGCCGAACAACAACTCAAATCCCTTAAAAGACAGCAGGACGGTATATCAGACTATAAAAAAAGCATCATTAAAGAAATCAACAATTCACCGACTCCACCCGAATATACATCTAACGATCTCGTGGAAATTGTGCAGAATTATTTTAAGGATAAGCCGCTGACATTTGAGAAACAGCGTGAATTGGCCTTAACCGTTATCAGTAAAGTGACTGCCATCCGTATTGATGCTACAACTGGGCGCAGCAGTGTCCCTGAAATTGATGTACATTTAACTTTTGTGGGCGTTTGAGGTGAGGGTCTTTCATCTCCCAGGGGACGTTCCAGACATACTCAACCAGCCGGTGGTCACAATACGGTACGCGGACCTCCAGACCAAAAGCCATGCTCATTCGGTCTTTCCGGTCAAGCAGTGTCGGCATCCAGCGAGTTAAACTTAAATAAAAAATTTCCCTCATTCTAGCCGCATGAGCGTCTTCCCCCGGCAGCCTGGGAACCTCTGCCAACGCTGCCTGATAACGCTCATTCACATATTCTCCGGAACGAATGGACGCATTCACTTCCGGCGACAGCCATTCCCGGCGCATTTCCGGATGAGGCGCCCAGGGGAACGTACCTGATTTCAGCATATCCTGCCGGTAAAACCAGGGATACCCGCCAAAAACCTCATCGGCACATTCACCGGATAAAGCGACGGTAGCGCCCTTCTTAATTTCACGGCAAAACAGATATAAGGAGGTATCCACATCCGCCATTCCCGGCAGATCGCGGGATATGGCCGCGTTAGGCAGACTTTGGACAAGCTCCGGCGTATCCAGAAGCACATTATGGTGGCAGGTGCCGAAGTGTTTGGCTACTTTTTCCACCCAGGGAGCATCGGCATTCGGCTGAAAGCTGCTGGCCTTAAAATAGCGGTCATTATCCAGATAGTCAACCGAATAGGTATCAACCGCTCCCAATCCATCCTTCTGATACGAATAAGCCGTTAACGCCGTGAGAGCGCTGGAGTCCAAGCCGCCGGACAATAACGTACATACGGGGACATCGGCTACCAGCTGCCGTTTTACCGTATCTTCCAGCAAATTTCTCACAGTCTCCACTGTGGTTTTAAAATCATCGGTATGTGACTTGCTGTTTAGCTTCCAATACTGAGTGATATACAGTCCGTTTTCGTTATAGACGGCACAGTGTCCCGGCTTTAATTCAAAGACATCGCGGAATACGCCGTGTCCCGGCGTACGCGCCGGACCGAGCATAAAAACCTCGGCCAAACCTTCGGCATTAATTTCCGGCTTGATAGCCGGATTAGCCAACAACGCTTTCAGCTCCGAACCAAAAATCAGACCGTCTCCCCGCCTGGCATAAAACAAAGGCTTAACGCCGATACGGTCACGGGCTAAAAAGAGATGCTGCCGGAATTCATCCCAAATGCCGAAAGCAAATATACCGTTAAACCGTTCTACGCAGTCACTCCCCCACTCCATATAAGCAGTCAGCAGTATCTCGGTATCGCAATGGGTGGTAAAACCATAGCCCCGGGATTCCAGATCCTGCCGCAATTCCGCTGTGTTATACAACTCGCCGTTATAAGTAATGGCATAGCTGTATTGGCCGCGCTTTCGAATCATCGGCTGGGCGCCGTTCTCCGGATCCACTACACTCAGTCTCCTGTGTCCCAAAGCCGCATGGGGTGCAAAATACATACCGGAAGCGTCCGGTCCCCGCGCCGACAGCTTCTCCACCATAGCCGCCAGCGTTTGGCGCTCTTTTGTCAAATCCAGCTTCCAGTCAATCCAGCCGGCAATTCCACACATGTAGACTCAACTCCCCCTGTACTATCTCACATTGAATTTTATCGGGATATAGTATGCCTAACCCAGGTGAGTTGCTACAAATGATTGAAACCAAAACCGGCCTCGTCGATAACGAAGCCGGTTTTGGTTTCCCGCTGCAATAATAAAACATACCGATAATCCTTCTTATTCCGGTTTTGCGTGTTTCGCTTCTTCTTCGGCAAAGAATTTTTCCGCCGTTTCGCCATGCAGCAATGTTCCCAAACTGCCGGCCAAATTCTCAGGCTCCATGACGCAAATCCATCCCTGTCCATAGCAATCGTCATTCAATAGTTTAGGATTGGTTGTAAGGGCCGAATTGGTCTCAAGAACCTTTCCATTCATAGGAACCTTAAGCTTACCGGCCCATTTTCCTGATTGAATGGAACTTAAGGTAGCCCCTGCCGCCAGCGTCTTGCCGACTCTCGGTACACGAATAAAGGTGATCTCGCCAGCCAGCTGCTGCATAAAATCACTGATGCCAATTCGAACGGTATTTCCCTCTAGCTTGATCCAGGCATGATCTTCCGTATAATACAGCTCTTGTGGAATAACATATTTTGACATCTTCATCCTCCTTGCCAAATACTTTCTCTTTAGAATTTCCCTCTTGTCAAGGTAAAATACATGCAGAAGCAATGCAGCCGCTATAACGTTCCGGCTATTTTCTGAAATTTTTAGTAATTTATTCAAATCAGATTAGCGCAACAAAAAGTGAGTATTCAACTAAAGAACACTCACTAAAAAGCATTGCACAATTTTCCCTTGTCTATTCCGGTGCTGAATAAGGTATCGCTTTTTATTAAAATTGAAGCTTAATTACTTTTTATTTCCACACCCATGTTCTTTTCGTAGATCCGGGCAATGGCGCAATGATCCTCGTTGACTTTGCCGTCATCTTCCATTTCATTCATATAATCAAGAACCATTTTAGACAGGGGAATCGCCACGCCCAGTTCTTCGGCCAGATGAACCGCATTTTTCAGATCCTTCTGGTGTACGGCAATTCTGGCGCTTGCCGTAAAATCCCGGCTGATAATTTTCGGTACCTTGCCGTCTAAGACTTTGCTCCCGGCAAACCCATCCTTAATCGCCTGAAAAAGAACCTGGGGGTCAAGTCCTGCCTTGACTGCAAAGGCAAAGCTTTCGCATACTGCGCCAATATTACAACCCACGATCATATTATTGGCAAGTTTGGCAACACAGCCGCAGCCTGTTGATCCCATATAGGTGGCGGAGCTTCCCACACAAAGCAGCAGCGGCTTCACTTCGTCAAATATTTCCTGATCGCCGCCGCACATCAGCACAAGGCTTCCGGCAATCGCTCCGGATTCTCCTCCGCTGACCGGAGAATCAAGCAGTCTCACGTTCTTTGCTTTTGCTTTGGGATACATTTCCCGTATCACATTAGGAGCGGTTGAACTGAGATCGACAATGATGATTCCCTGTCTGCCTGCGGCAAGAATTCCCTCTATATTTGCTTTTACAAGGTCATTAGTCGGCAGGCAGAGGAAAATGATATCGCATTGCTGATAAATTTCTTTCACTTCATCGACCAGTACGCCGCCGTTTTTCTTAAATTGATTTTTCTGCTTTTCCGAAATATCGAAAGCCATAACCGATTGTCCGCTTTTTTTCACCAAATTGCTGGCCATGGGAAGTCCCATAATTCCTATTCCGACAAACCCGATTTTTTTCACAACAATCCCTTCCTTCATATAAGATACTGACATGGACAGCCTTTATCTATGCCGGCGACTTACGTAAAATCCAAGCAATTATTTCATTTTTTTCACTGCCGCGACGATATCTTCCACCTGAGGCGCCACAAATTGTTCCAATGGCGGGCTGAACGGAATCGGCACATGGCGAAGTCCCAGCCGTACCGGCGGCGCATCCAGTTCATCCAGCAAAGTTTCACAAATGTAGGCTGTTATCTCCGCACCGACACCGCCAATCTTTGGCGACTCATGAACCACCATGACTCTGTGAGTCCTGGCAACAGACTCGGCGATCCCCTCCCGGTCATAGGGGAAGATCGTCCGGAGATCAAGAACTTCAACCGAAATATGATCCTCTTTCTCCAATTGTTCCGCCGCTTTCAGCACCTTTTGAATCATAGCGGAATAGCTGATAATCGTTACGTCCTTGCCGGAACGAAGAATATTGGCTTTACCGATTGGTGTAAAATATTCTTCTTCCGGCACTTCTCCCATCTGGCCGAACAATCGTTTGTGCTCAAAATACATCACCGGATCATCGCTGCGTATGGCCGACTTCAGCAAACCTTTTGCGTCTGCCGGATTAGAGGGGATCACCACTTTCAACCCGGGAACATGCAGAAACCAGGCTTCTACCGATTGACTGTGCTGAGCGGCAGCCGAACGAATAATTCCGTCAGGGGCCCGTACGACTAGCGGCACCGCCGTCTGCCCGCCGAACATATAGCGGATTTTGGCGATTTGATTAAACACTTCGTCCATAGCCACACCGAGAAAATCGGCAAAATGCATATCAATCACCGGACGGCAGCCGTTCAGGGCCGATCCAAGTCCGGCGCCGACAATGGCCGTTTCGGAAATCGGCGTATCCCGCACCCGTTCCAGACCGAATTCCTGGGGCAGTCCTTTGAACTGGCCAAAAATACCGCCTTGCCGGGCGATATCCTCTCCCATCACAAACACAGTGGAATCACGGCGCATTTCTTCCGCCATGGCTTCTAACGTTGCTTCGGAAAATGTGATTTTACGCATCGTGCCACACCCCTTCCACAAACAAATCTTCCAGTGCTTCCTCCGGTTCCGGCCAGGGACTTTCTTCCGCGTATTTCACAGCAGCTTCAATTTCAGCCGCTGCCGCCGCATCCAGAGAATCCAGTTCTGCCTGTGTCATGCTTTTGTCGGCCAGCACCTTTTCTTTGAACCGCTTAATCGGACAATTGCCTTTCTGGGCTTCCACCTCTTGTTTCGAACGATACTTTTCCGGATCACCGACAAAATGGCCCTTAATCCGGTATGTTTTCGCTTCAATAAAAGTGGGACCTAAGCCGCTTCTGGCCCGCTCTACAGCCGTTTTTGCCACTTCATAGACAGCAAATACATTATTGCCGTCCACAACGACTCCCGGAATTCCATAACCATGGGCCCGATCCGATACGTTTTCCACATTACAGGTGGTACGATAAGGCGTTGTGGATGCATATTGATTCAGCTCCAAAACAAAAATAACCGGCAGCTTCCAGGCAGAAGCCAAGTTGACTGCTTCATGGAAAGTCCCCCGGTTAGAGGCGCCGTCGCCGAAAAAGCAGACGGCAACCTGTCCTGTTTGCCTCAATTTCGCTGCCAGTGCGGCACCGGTAGCAAGATTATAGCCGCCACCGACTACACCGTTAGCCCCCAACATGCCGATGCTGAAATCGGCAATATGCATCGAACCGCCTTTACCTTTGCAGTAGCCGGTCTTCTTGCCAAAGATCTCGGCCATCATCCGCTGAATATCCGCTCCTTTGGCAATACAGTGTCCATGCCCCCGGTGGGTGCTGGTAATTAAATCCGTTTTCGCCAGATTCGAACAAACGCCGGTAGCAATTGCCTCCTCTCCGATGTATAGGTGAATGAATCCAGGCAGGACTCCGCCGAGGAATAAATCATTTGCCTTTTCCTCAAAGTGCCGGATTCTTACCATGGTACGGTAAAAATGGGTTAACATTTCTTTGTCAAAATCCATAACATTACCTCCTCCTCCCTATGTTCGCCTTTATTAAAAATCGGTCAGTATGCCGCAGCATACTTCACGATAGGCTACGGAATAACCGCGGGATAACACATAATCCACCGTTTCTCTGGCCGGATAAGCAATGGCGGCAAATCCGGCATCCACAGCATAGCGTTCAGCTGTTCTGGCGTACTCACCCGCCGGACGGGCACATCCCAAAGCAATCGGCAGAGACGACAGCTTTTCCCTGGCGGCCTGAAATACAGCTGCCACTTTCGCTAAATCAGGCGGCGGACATTGAGCCATGTCAGTACCCGGCAACGATTTTAGGATGACCAATACAAGACTGTCGGCTCCTTCGGCGGCAACCATATCCAGGGCAGTATACTCACCGCGAATTTCACCGTAATGCAGGCCAATCACGATATGGGGTGACGTTTTCAGCCCGGCATTCCGGGCGGCTTGCAGACTGCGGCGATAATCTTCCGGCGTCTTGTCCAGATGATAAACCTGCCGAATCGTCGCTGCATCGCCAATCAAATCCAGCGCTACCCTGTCCACCCCCGCGTCAGCCAATATATCAGCTAACTTCGTCGTAAGCAGGCCAGGATGAACCACAACCTTTAACCCCAGCGCGCTGACTTTCTTTAATGCTGCGCCAAACCGTTCCAGGGGAACACTGCCATCCCTGCAGGCGCCGCCGCTGACCAGAATCCCCTTGCAGCCTTCGGCGGCCAGTTTTTGCGCCTGGGCAAGCAGCAGCTCCGGCTCGGCAGCTGACAGCATGCCGGACAGCATGCTGCCGTTGCAATGAGCACAGCGGCATTGGCATTGGGTTCCGGTTACGCTGATATTGACAAAAGAGCGGGGCGTGTTGGTATAAAGGCCATTGTCATAATGCCGGGACCCGGGAGCATAAAAGACCATCTGCCGTTTTTCCGTTCCCGCCCCTGGTTCAGCAGAATGTTCCATCAGCCTGATTGTCACCTCCCGCTCCCTTTATTCCCTGAAAAATCTGCCGGCGGATGAGCGCCATATCCTGACTGTTGGGAGTAACCGGGTAGTTGCGCAGTACCGGGCCCGGCCGTTCATTGCCATAAGGCCGGTTGCAGGCTGCACAGCCTGTGCTGTCGGGACAGCCGGAGGTCATAAAGGGAATACCGGCGGCGAGGTCTTCTCCCAGCAATTCGGCAATCGGCCGGCCATAGCCGACGATTTGTCCCCGATCATTATATTGAAATGCGTTGGCAGCGATGATTTGGTGATTCAAAAGATAGATTGCCAGCTGGATTCGCCGGTATTGCCCCAGCTCAGGCGGCGCATGGTGAGCCAAAGCACTGCCCGGCTCCGGGCAAAACGAAAACAAATGAGCTTCGGCGCCGCGCCGGACAGCATTTTGAATAGCATCAACCATCTGCTGCTCGGTTTCACCCAAACCGACGATCAGATGAATACTGACCTTGCCCCGGCCAAATACCTGCACCGCGTGATCAACGGTTCCCCAGTATTTACTCCACTGATGAGGTCCCCTTACCTGTTTCCCCCGAAACTTAGCAAAAATTTCCGGCGTTGCCGCATCGACAGCGATGCCTACCCAATCAACTCCTGCCGCTTTCAGCTGGGAAAAATAATGAATCGTATCCGGAATCAACGTGGGAGATACTAATACGCTGACCGGTAAAGGAACAGCTTCCCGCAGCTGTTTTGCTACAGCGATGCTATCCTGTTCGGCCCGGGGATGAGTAATCATTGATATGCAAATCCGGCCGAATGATTTATGCCGCGGCGGCTGCTCCTGCTGCTGCTTTAATATGGCGGTGATTTGCGACAATGGGTATACCGGCCATTTTACCCGAATAAAAGTCTGTCCCTCCACCACTGGGGAACGTTCCCTAGCCAAACCGCAATAACTGCAGTTTGCCTTGCAGCCATCCGGATAAGTCAGCAGCAAGTTTAAACTTCCGGGATAAGCGTCCCGGTAAAACCGTCCCGGCTCCAGTCCCAGGGCCATAGCACCGGCAAGACTGGTCTGCACATATTCCGGACTTGTAAGTTGATTGACAGATGTCATGGTTCGCCTCCGAGATGGTACATAGTATAGTTACCTTCGATAATATTCTGAAAATGATATCCAGCTATGATGAATTACGTCTGAAAAAGGCCTTTCCCCCGCTGTCCAAGCTTCATCGCGCCGTACTATCGCTTGCCGGGCCTTAGTCAGATAAATGCCGAACTCTTCCTGCAAGGCCGCTGTATATTCGGCGGCGATTTTTTCTGCCTGGTTAGGAAAATACCGCTGAATGACACCGGCTGCCAGTTCTCCGCTCCTGACTGCTGCCATGATTCCCGCTCCGGTGATAGGATGTGCACAGCCGGCGGCATCTCCGGCCAAAAGCAAGCCGTCTCCGGCTAACCGGGCAGCCAGGCCGCCTGCCGGTATGAGCCCGGCGGTCCGGGTATGAATGGTACAGTCGGTTATGATCTGCTTGGCGGCTATTGTCTGGCAAAACCGATTGAGCCAGACTTCTAATTGACCCCGGCAGGAGGGATGCGCGGCCAAGCCTACATTCGCGTATTTCCCTTTGGGAAATATCCAGGCATAACCGCCATAAAGCCATGGTTCAAAATGAACTTCCACATTCTTCATGGGATGCGTCAATGTCATTTCATACTGCAAGGCCACGCTGGTTTCCTGCCGGGGATTTCCCAGCCACCCGGCGACGGCTGAGCGGGGTCCGTCACAGCCGACAAGCAGGCGGCAATTAACTGTCCATTGTTTTGAACCGGACTGCAGTATCAGCTGATTATCCTGCCAATGAACCGCCCGTATTCCCAATGATAAATGCGCTCCGGCCTGAACCGCGGAATCGGCTAAGTACTTATCCCACAGACAGCGATTCAATATGTAACCGGGTGCTTTGATTTGGTTTGCCAGCACTCCCTGGATAAAGGTCCGCATCCCGTCTATCGGCTGGGCAATATCCTGAGGCCGGATTGCAGCATGCTGTTTCAGGATTCGCGGGACAAATTCGGCACATTGCACTTTTGCCCCGACCGCGTTAACCTGATCAACCAAAAGCACCGCTAAGCCCGCCTGGGCCAGGATGCGCGCTGCCGTACTCCCCGCCGGCCCTGCGCCGACAACTGCAGCATCGTATGTCTCTTTCAGCATGACACCACAGCAGCCTTCCCGGTGATTGGCCGGCCGCCGCCTGCTTTTGCCCGTTCCACCGCCAGCCAAACGGCAGCAATAAAATCTTCCGCCGCTACGCCGGGGATCTCCGCCGCTGAGCCGGCAAAAAAGTCATGAATCCGCCAGCTGATTATTGCCCGATCAATCGGCGTATTTTTTAAAGCGGTTTCCAGGTCATTCACCATTCTGGCCGGATAGGCAAAGAAGTCGCCGGTTATGATGACATATTTAATCACCTGAATCTTGTCATCCAGCCGCATTTGAATCCGGATCAAACCGCCGGGCGCCTTGTAACTGGCCAAACAGTCAAGAGTATTTACGACACGGCTGTCCGTTCCGTAAATCCATTCTTCCGACTGGATATACGGCAGACGCTTCTGAAACATTTCCTGCTCCGCCGCAGTACGTTCCCCGGGATAAAAGGTACATTTCAAGGCTTCCCGCAGCCCGGATAATACCGCCTGCTTGATATCCCTGTGAGCGGGAATATATCCCAGCTGCTTATGCAGAGAAGTCACCCGCTCATCCATGGAGCGAATGGCTTTATCACTCATTTTTTCCACAGGAAAGCGCAACGCTTTTACCATTTCCCGGATATCAAAATCAACTAACAGACTGCATTGAAACATGAAGGAATGATTTAATTCCGTTCCGCCGCTGCCGGCTATCTTTTGACCTTTAATTTCAATATCATTAAAAGGACGATACGCAGCCGCCAATCCCAGTTTTTGTAGTCCTTTAGCAGTCCCTTCCAGCAAAAGGCGGTACATATCTTCCACCTTCCGGGGAATCCCCGGCGTATTTTTGGCGGCATGCAGCGACCAGCCTAATTCCAGCGGTCCCCAATACAAGCTGCCGCCTCCGGTAATTCTCCGGTTAATATCCAAGCCATGTTCCCGGCAATAAGGAACATTTACTTCCAAATAAACATTTTGATGCCGTCCTACCAGAGTGCAGGGCTTAAATTGGAGAAAACGCAGCGTATTGGGAATCAACCCTTCGCTATGAGCCTTCACAATGACTTCGTCCAACGCCATATGCTCCGCTGCTGTAAACGGCGCCGAATCCAGCACCCGGAAGGCGAGATCTTGCTGCGGCTTAGGCATCTTGTTTCAGTTCCTCCGTCAGCCAGTCCGACAACTGGTTTATCGTCATAAGCTCAGTCATATCCAGGGATTCGCTCGGCTCAATCTCGGCAAACCAGTTGGAATAGGGCGATTTGCCGATACTGCCGGGTTGCTTGACAACTTCATCATTCACCTGGACAATCCGGCCGCTGACGGGAGCGTAAATACGTCCGACCCATTTGCCCGCTTCCAGCGAGCCGCAGCCGCTGCCTTTTTCCACTACCGCTCCTGCCTCCGGCAGCGCTAGATACAGCACATCGCCGGTTATCGCCAAACCGTAAGGTGTTAAGCCAAAACGTATTTTGTTGTCCAGATTGGCTATCCACTGATTATGCCGGTCATACAGCAAATCTTCGGGAAAGTCCCAATCGCCAATTCTTACCATGATGTACTCCAACTCCTTACTCTAAATCATTATCAGCCGGCTAATCTTCTACTGCCATCCATAAAAGTTCAGTCACATCCATAACCTGCAAGGGAATTTTCTCTTTCCGGGCTGCCTTTTCCAGCATCTGTTCGCACTGCTGGCAGGCCGACACGAGAATATTCGCCTTTGTTTCCGCCGCTTCCGCGATTCGCTTACCGGCAATGGCATCCGCCAGTTTGCTGTCAGCTCCCTGAAGATTGCCGCCGCCGCCGCAGCAGGTGGAATCCATACCGTGGGTAGGCATCTCCACAAAGGTAATGCCCGGTATACTGCGGATAATCTGACGCGGCGGCTCAAACACCCCGCTGTTGCGTCCCAAATCGCAGGGATCGTGATAAGTTACTGTTTCTTCCAGTTCGTTAGGCACCAGCCGTCCCGCCTGCAGAAGTTCTGCCAGATACTCGGTGACGTGAGCCACCCGGAATCCCAGTTCTTTCCCCATAATCTTCGGATAAACATGGCTCCAGGTATGGTAACAGGAAGAGCAGCTGGTAACCAAAGTCTTGATTCCCATTTTTTGTATCGTTTCCACATTATGCCGGACAAATTCTTCTATTTCCCCAGCGGCTCCCGCTGCCAGCAGAGGAAAGCCGCAGCACCATTCTTCCCCGCCCATGGTGGTGAAATTCACTTCGGCTTTCTGCAGCAGTTGGACTACGGCAACCGGAATCTGCGCTGCCCGGGGAAAAAAGGAGGATACGCAGCCGACAAAATACGCCACCTCAGCCCCCGGCTCCTGATCCAGGTTTTCCGGCACTTCGTCCATATCTTCCGCCCAGTCCAGCCGGGTAACATTAGCAAAATTAGTAATATTTTTTTTATCCTTTAAGTTTGATACAATGGCAGTATACGCTTGCGGTGCCACTCCCTGCTCCACCAGCTTGCCGCGCAGTTCCTGCCAGAAAGTCTGCAAATCAATTCTGGCCGCACAATTTTTCGTACAGGCGCCGCACATGGTACATTGGGTGATCCGTTTGGCAAATTCGGGGCTGATCTTATCTCTTTGCTGCCGGGCGAAGATTTCTCTTGCCTGAGAAATCTTTCCCCGGGGCGTCGCCGATTCCCAGCCGATTTCCCTGAATGTGGGACATTCGGAACGGCAGCTGCCACATCGTCCGCAAATCAGGGATTCTTCGGCTAATGTTTTATAAAAGCTGTTTGCACTCATGCCTGACTCCTCCCTTTGTAGAACAATCTGGTTGCTGCCAGTAAATCCATGCCGATATTATAAAACGGCGGCGTCAAAAACAGCGGGGACTGATACAGTTTGCCAGGATTCATAATATTGAGAGGATCAAGCTGCTGCTTGCGGCGGCGCAATTCCGCCAGCTGGCTTTTATTGTAACTGCGATGCAGGTAAGGCGTGTTCCACAGGCCAGTACCGTAAGGCGATGCGCCATATCGGGCGCCGATGTCATGCAGTTTCTTTACCAGAGCCAAGCCCTGCAAATATCCTACCGTATCCCGTTCGTCGGCATTAAACATCGTCATAATCATAACGTGGCTGGAAGTAACGACATGACCATAGGTTTTCAGGCCCAGATGCTGACTGTTATCATAGTCTGCGGCGGATTGCAGATAAGCTGCCAGCTTGTTAATCGGCAGCAGCAATTCAGCGCCCAGCAGAGAAGGTGCTTCCCGTTTTAACAGCAGCGAAAAAAAGCGGTTTTCCCATTCTTCCGCCGCCGCTTCACTTCGATCAGCGGCACCTGCTGCCGACAAGCATTCGAAGTATCCTTTTCTGGCAGCTTCGGTGGCCGCTTTTGTTCCATCGGCGTCAAAGGCAACCGTATAGACCTGAGATGCCTCTTTATCGGCCATTCCATGGCGATAACGCAGGGCGTTACACTCCGGATCACTGAAATGGAGATTAAAGGGCAGACTGGGCAATTGAACAACCTGCTCAATAAACCGCTGTGTATCCGCGGCATTGGCGCATTCGGCCAAGCCGTGCCATTCCTGCTCCGGCAGCGGCCGGACTCTGAGCTCGATTTCCGTCATAAGCCCTAAAGTTCCTTCCGATCCGGCCAGCCAGGAAAGCGGAACCTTGCTGGTTGTTGTCAGATTCTGAACGCTGCCGTCCGGCAATACTGTCCGGGCGCCAATCACCTGATTGATCAACGGGCCGAATTTCAGACTGCCGATCCCATAGCCCATCATGGCCAGCCAGCCGCCGACTGTCGCCGCCGGTGCACTGCTGGGATAGGAGCAGACCGACAATTCCTGCCGATTCAAGTCCCGCTCCAAATCTCTCCAGACCGTACCGGCCGCCACCTTGACGGTATTATTTCCCCCGTCGACTGAGCGCAACCCTTTCAGTTCATTCATATCCAGTAAAATTCCGTTTTTAGCACATACGGTATTAAAGTATACGGTTGAGCCGCCCGCCCGACCGGTAACCGGAATCCGTTCCTGAGCTGCCATTTTTACAATTGCCGCTACTTCTTCCACGCTGTTGGGCCGTACCACAATATCGGGCATGGTCTTGGCCATCGGATTGACCAGGAAATCGGGAACAGGCGCCAAATCCCGTTCATAGAACTGTCGTTCAAATAATTCGTCGGTAGCGCGTTCGCCCAGCATTTCTTTTAATGACTGACATACTTTGGCGCTCATAAAATCCTCCTTCTTCTGGCTTATTCCGGTTTCGCGTGCTTTGCTTCTTCTTCGGCAAAGAATTTTTCCGCTGTTTCGCCATGCAGCAATGTTCCCAGACTGCCGGCCAGATCTGCCGGTTCCATAACGCAAATCCAGCCTTCGCCATAACAGTCGTCATTCAACAGTTTGGGGTTCGTGGTGAGAGCCGAATTCGATTCAAGAACTTTTCCATTCATGGGAACCTTCAGTTTGCCGGCCCATTTTCCTGACTGGATGGAGCTTAAAGTAGCACCGGCTGCCAATGTTTTTCCCACCCGGGGAACACGAATAAAGGTGATTTCTCCCGCCAGCTGCTGCATAAAATCGCTGATGCCAATGCGAACATTATTTCCTTCCACTTTGATCCAGGCATGATCTTCCGTATAATAAAGTTCCTGAGGAATAACATATTTTGACATTTTAATCCTCCTTGCTAGATACCTGTCAGTATCCATTGCATTAATAATTTATGGTCTAACCCCGGCAATTTGCCGCAATGATCTTTTTCCCACTGCTGCAATGCCTTTTCGATTGCATCTTCCTGCCAGGGAATTTCTTGCATATACGGTGCCAAAGGTATGATTTTCGCCTGCTGCAAGCAGGCAATATTATGGGTTTCGAAGTGGCTGATCCGATGATTTTTTATCTGTATAATTGCCCACCCTTCGCCGCTGTCGTCCGCATACCGGTGCAGCCGTAAATATACGTTTTCTTTAATTTTCACTTGTCTCGACCGCTGCCTTTTGCCAGGCAGCTGCAAAAACTCCCGTGATGTAAGTCGCAGGGCAATCTTCTCTGTCATATTTTCCAGTTCCGGAAAATACACCCCTGACTCCAGTTCCGGCAGCCAGGCTTTAAAATGGTCCAGCAGCCTGCTTTCGACCGCAGCCACATCCGGCTGATAGCCCAGTTCTTCGCTTAAAGTAGTCATGTACTGCTCCATAGACTGCCGGGCCGATTTGCGAAACTCTTCGCAGGGCACCTGCAGCACATCGGCCATTGTATCCCGGTCAAAACCGATTAAAATATTGCCGATATAGACGGCATAGCCGTTAATGTCGCCGGCACCGTTGCCGGAAATTTTCCGGCCATTCACTACAATATCCGCCGGCGGCTGAATGGCGGCACTGAGACCAAAGTCCCGCAAAGCCGCAACTGCCGGTGCCAAAAATTGTTGAAAAAATTGATCTCGCCGGCCTTTCAGCAACGGATTGCTTCTATGTAAAATCAATTGGAAGAAAATTTGATTTTGATCCAGCAGCACCATACCCCCACCCGTCTCGCGGCGGATGAGGGGAATGGCTTGCTGCTGACAAAAATCAATATTTACTTCTTCTTTAAGATCGTCATGAAACCCAAGACACACATAACGCTGAGCCGGACGGCAAAATATGAGTCCCTCCCGGCCGACTTCCGCCAAAGCATGATAGACAGCCTGAGTTTGCTGCCAGGGCAGCACCCCCAGGCGATACAGCATCATTTCTTCTCAAAAGCATCCAAACATTCTTCGACTAACGTAGCACAATATGCTGTTGTGGGTGAACCGCCGAAGGCTACTGCCAGAGTAGCCGCCTCCAGAATTTCATCCCGGTTTGCCCCTACTTCCAAGGATTTAAAAACATGAAAAGCAATGCAATATTCACAACGGGCATAGGCAGCGATAGCCAATGCCATTAGTTCTTTGTATTTCGCCGGAATTTCCCCTTCAATAAAACAAGCATTAGTAATATTAACAAATGCAGCGGCTACTTCCGGTGTATCCTTGCCTAATTTTCCTAAACCTGCCTGAAAGTCATTCAATAATTTGCGTGGATCTGCCATAATCAAATTCCTCCTCATTATATCTCGGTTATTGTCGGCGGGAACCCGCCAAAACCTGTTGATATGCTTCACGGGCGTAATACGAGCTTCGTACCAGCGGATTGGCAACAACAACCTTAAAACCGATTTTTAAACCGATGCGGCGATACTCCTCAAATTCCTTGGGTGTTACATAACGTTCCATGGGAATATGAGCGGCGGAAGGCCGTAAGTATTGTCCAAGAGTTAAAATATCACAGCCGGCACGGTTGAGATCTTCCATCACTTTGGTAACTTCGCCAACGCTTTCCCCTAATCCCAGCATCATGCCGGATTTGGTAATCATCTTCGGATCAATCTTTTTAACTGTTGCAAACAGGTCGACAGAACGCTGGTAATCCGCCTCAGGCCGTACCCGGCTGTACAAAGCGGGTACGGTTTCCACATTGTGATTCAGCACACTGGGCCGCGCTGCCACGACAACAGCCAAAGCAGCCTCGCTGCCGGCTAAATCCGGTATCAACACTTCAATAGCAGCATCCGGTACTTTATGATAAACCGACTGCAGAACCGCCGCATAATGGCCGGCTCCGCCATCGGGCAAATCATCCCGGGTGACTGAAGTAATTACAATGTATTTTAAACCAAGAGTCTGAACCGCTTCAGCCAGATTGTCCGGCTCCGCCGGGTCGGGCCGGCCGGGAATGCCATGATGAACGGCGCAAAACCGGCAATTGCGGGTACAGACATCTCCCAGAATCATGAAGGTGGCTGTCTGATGCCCAAAGCACTCTCCCACATTGGGACACTGGGCGCTTTCGCATACGGTATGCAAATCCAGCCGATCCATCAGCATTTTAATTTGCTGCATTTTTGCCGCATCGGGACTTTTAATCTTCAACCACTCAGGCCTTACTGCTTCCATTTTCGCCGCTCCTTACCGGTACGATTTTTACCTCAAATACTTCAGCGAATTTTTCAATCACCTGCCGGCAAATTTCATTCCGGCTCACCGTCACGCCGAAATATTCCATACTGGCTACCGGACGATCAGTGATACCGCAAGGATTAATCATGCTGAAATGCTGCATGTTAGGACGAACATTCAGGGCAAATCCATGCATAGACACCCAGCCTTTCACACCAACACCAATAGCAGCGATCTTCCCTTGCTCTGTCCAGACACCGGTAAGCCCCTTTTCACGAAAGCCTTCAATACCATACTCGCTGACGGTACGGATAATCACCTCTTCCAGTTGGCGTACATAACGGTGCATATCCCGGCCGTGCTTGGTCAAATCCAGGATGGGATAACATACCACCTGGCCCGGACCGTGATAGGTAACATCACCGCCGCGGTCCACATCATAAACGGAAATATTTTCCGTTTTCAGGACAGAGTCATCTACTTTGATATTGGTATGGCTGCCGGCCCGGCCAACGGTAAACACCGGATCATGCTCCAGCAGAATCAGACTGTCTTCAATTTCCCCTTTTCGCCGCTGAGCAACCATTTTCAGCTGCATCTCCCAGGCAGCCGGATAGGGAATGCGTTTCAGGTTCAGTAGGCAGACTTGTTTCATCGTTATAATAGTATGCTCATCGGATCTTCTAAATAGCCTTTAATGCATTTCAGGAATTTAGCTGCCTGGGCACCGTCCAGGATGCGATGATCGAAGGATAAACTCAAGGTCATCATTGAGGCGATCACAATTTCGTCCTTCACAACCACCGGTTTTTTGATAATGCGGCCAACCCCTAAAATTGCGCTTTCCGGCTGATTAATAACCGGGGTAAAGCCGTCTACATCGTAGCCGCCTAAATTACTGATGGTAAAGGTACCACCGCTTAACAAATCCAGGCTCAGCTTATTGCTGCGGGCATTGTCGGCATTTTCCTTGCATCTGGCATGAATTTCTTTCAAGCCGCATTTATCGGCATTGCGCAGTACAGGAACCAAAAGCCCGTTATCTAAAGCAACTGCTATACCAATATTGATGTCTTCATGTTTTACGACCGCATTATCGACGATAGAAGCGTTTACCATGGGGAAGTGCCCCAGAGCAGCAGCCACCATCTTGGTCAGAATATCGGTATAGGTGAAATGCACATCCGTATTATTGGCATTCAGTTCTTTTCTGAATTTTACCGTGGCATCCACATTAATTTCGGTCATCAGGGTAACGTGCGGTGCGGTATGTTTACTTGCTGTCATGCGCTCGGCAATAACCTTACGCATGCCTACAAGGGGTTCTCCTGTTTTAGCTGCTGCCGGAGCGGGCTTGGCAGCCGGTGCCTGAGGAGCGGGAGCTGCTGCAGCTGCCGGTGCTTTCGCAGCCTTTTGCACGTCTTCTTCCACAATCCGGCCTTCCGGACCGGTGCCGGCCACTTTGGCAAGATCAACTCCTAATTCGGCGGCAATTTTCTTGGCCAAAGGAGATGCTTTCACCCGTCCGCCTGCTTTAGGCGCAGTAAGCAGATATTTTTCCACATCAGCTGTCACGATCCGGCCTTCCGGACCGGAACCGGGCACTGCCTGAATATCAATCCCATTTTCTTCCGCCATTCTTTGGGCAGCCTTGGAGAATTTCGCTTCTTTCTTAGCTGCGGGAGCAGCCGCGGTAGCAGGCGCGCCGGCAGGAGCCGCAGCCGCGGCACCGGGCTCGGCAATTTTTTCGTCGGCCGTACCGATAATGCACAGCAGTCCCTGTACCGGGATGGTTTCGCCCTCTTTGGCGGCAATGACCCGCAATATTCCGGCGGCATTCGATTCCACTTCGCTGGTAATTTTATCGGTCATAATCTCAACCAGGGCTTCGCCTTCTGCTACCGAGTCGCCAATCTGCTTTTTCCATTGTCCGATTGTTCCCTCGGTCATGGTTAATCCCAATTGAGGCATCTTAATTTCTGTAGCCATTATTTTTCTCCTTTCAGTATAAAGCGATTATTTCCCCAGTATTTCCTTTACGCCTGTGACAATATCCTTCGGATTGGGATAAATAAGATCCTCAAGCGCCGGGCTGAAAGGCGGAATTACATTCAGACCCGCAACCCGTTTCACCGGTGCATCTAATTCATCAAAAGCACCCTCCATGATTTGAGCCGAAATTTCTCCTGCATAGCCGCAGCGTTTCGGTGCCTCCTGAACAATTACGACCCGGTGGGTCTTCTTAATTGATGCCTCAATCGTCTCCCAATCGAGAGGAACCAACGTCCTAAGATCGATGACTTCGGCGTCAATTCCTTCATCCGCCAATTCCTTCGCCGCCTGCAAGGCAAAAGTAACCTGACGGGAATACGCGATGATAGTTACGTCCTTGCCGGCACGCTTTACATCTGCTTTTCCCAGCGGAATGATGTATTCTTCCTCCGGTACCTCTCCCTTGCCGGCATAAAGCAGTTTATGTTCAATAAACATAATCGGGTCATCATCGCGAATGGCCGCTTTTAACAGACCTTTAGCATCATACGGCGTTGCCGGTGCAACTACTTTTAACCCCGGTATGTGAGTAAACAAAGATTCCAAACTTTGCGAATGCTGACCGGCATTTCGGCGTCCTGCGCCTTCCGGCGCCCGAATGACCATCGGAACCTTAACTTGTCCGCCTGTCATATACCGCATTTTGGCCGCCTGATTAATAATCGGATCAAAACAAACACTGGTAAAGTCAACATACATTAACTCGGCTACCGGACGCATTCCCCTTATTGCCGCACCAACCGACATGCCGATAAAGCCGGATTCAGAGATTGGCGTATCAATTACGCGGTTTTCACCGAACTCATCGCGAAATCCTTTCGTCAAACCAAAGACACTGCCCATAATTCCCATATCTTCGCCAAGAATAAAAACATTTTCATCCCGGACCATTTCTTCATGCATGGCTTCGCTGATAGCCTTCCCGTAAGTAATCTTTCTCATCGAGTAACACTCCTCTCGTTGTCAGTGACATATACATCCGTCGTAACTTCTGCTGCCTCAGGGAAAGGAGATTCCTCGGCAAACTTAACAGCCGCCTCGATTTCCGCTTTGACCTCCCCTTGTATTTTGTCCAATTCTTCCTCAGTAGCAAAGTGATTCGCCAATATATCCTGGCGCAAACGGGCGATACAATCTTTTGCTTTCCATTCGTTTATTTCTTCCTTCGTCCGGTACACCATGGGATCCCCTTCATAATGTCCATGCCAGCGATATGTTTTGCTTTCAATCAAGGTCGGCCCTTCACCCTTTCTGGCCCGCTCCGCCGCCGCCTGTACCGCGTCATAGACAGCAAAAACGTCATTGCCATCCACGACAACACCGGCAATATTATACCCCTTGGCCCTGTCGGCGATATCTTCGGTATTGGTTACCCGGTCAATGCAGACCGAAACGCCATATTTATTATTCTCACACATGAAAATCATCGGCAGATGCCAGGCAGCCGCCATGTTCATCGTTTCATGAAAAGTCCCCTGATTGGAAGCCGCATCGCCAAAGAAGGATAAGGTTACTTCATCGGTTCCTTTTATTTTGGAAGCCAGAGCCGAGCCGCCGGCAATCGGAATCCCGGCGCCAACAATGCCATTGGCGCCTAAAATACCCAGTCCGACATTGGCAATATGCATGGACCCGCCCTTGCCGTGACAATAGCCGGTCTCTTTGCCAAACAGTTCGGCAAACATCAATTTTACATCGCCGCCTTTAGCAATGCATTGGCCATGGCCGCGATGCGTCGCTGTAATAAAGTCGGTTGGCCGCAAGCCCTGACAAGCACCGACATTGGATGCTTCCTGGCCAATACAAGTATGAATATTGCCGGACATTCTTGCCTGGGTAAATAATTCAGACGCTTTTTCATCAAAAGCCCGTACTTTAGACATTTCCCGGTAAAACTTTAGTGATAACTCCTTGCCATGCTTTTTTGCGCTCACTGTATCATCCCTCCAATTTTTCCGGACTGAATTGGACAAATCCGGTTTCCTCATCATAACGGCGCACCATGTTTACGCCGGAAATTTCATTAATAATTACATCCACCGTAGCTAAAACCACATTACCGGTTACAAAATGCCCGCCCCATATATGCATTTCCTTATCACTGGCCGAACCGTGGAAATGCAGCAAATACTTACCGTCATCCGACTGACAGACGATACCCTGCCCGCCGAGAAATTCAACCGGCCCTTCAATGATTACCGGATCGCTGTACTTGATACCGATAGGAGTACCGGTCTGAGGAATAGGATAAACAAATGTAGCCATTTTAAGACATCCCACAGCACAAGCAACAACAGCATACTTCACATCATGCCGTCGGCAGACTTCTTCGATTCCTTCCAGCATATCGGTCCCAGGCAGGAGCCGGGCAACAATCGTGCGGCCAGTTCCGCCTTCCACGGATTTAATGCGCATTACCTTTTCCATAGACATTCTCCTTTGGTTATTGAGGGGCGGCTATTCAGGACAACCCCTATTACAGACGCCCCCTGTATTCACTTATGCTCCCTTACCTGCCGGCAGAGATAGCATTTGTGTCAGTTTTGGGTACCTCTTTGATAAAGGCAACGATAATTGCCGTAGCAACCTCTGCGCCCACCATAAAGGTAAATGCCGCATCGTAGCCCGACATGCCAACTAAGTAACCGATAATAATGGGAGCAAAAACGCCGCCAAGATTACCGCCGGTATTCATAACTGCAGAAGAAGTACCGGCAAATTTCCGTTTTACACATTCCATCGGCAGAGCCCAGAAAGGTCCAAACGCCAGGCCGATTACGAAACCGGCGCAAACGAGAGCTGTCATAGCGCCTGTTTCAGTGCTTGCAGCCACAACGCCATAAAGCACCGGAGCAGCTAACAACGTTGCCACAATAACCTGAATTTTACGGTTGCGTCCTTTTAAAATCTTATCAGAAATCAAACCGCCAATTGGCTGAGCTACCCCCAGAGCCAGGAAAGGCAGTCCGGCAAAAATCCCCATTTTAACCATAGCAAAACCCCGGGCTTTGACTAAATAAGTCGGCAGCCAAGTCATCAATCCATAAAACGTGCAGAGGAAAGTAAAGTATGCCATTGCCAGCAGCCAAGTATTGCGGTTTTTAAACACGCTGCCAATACCTGCCGGTTCGCCATCATCTTCATCTTCTGATTGGGCAGCTTCCTGCTGACCGCTGCGAATGTATTCCAACTCTTCCTTAGTAATCTTCGGGTCTTCTTCCGGTGAATTATGAACAGCATACATCCAGATCGGAATAATCAAAAACCCAATAATACCAAAAATATAGAAGATGGAGTGCCAGCCCCATGCTCCTATGATTGCCACCGCCAGCGGCGGTGCAACGGCCGGCCCTAACGAATTAGCAGATGTAAAAATTGCATTGGCAGTCGCCCGTTCCCGGTCGGGAAACCAATTACTGTTTAACTTAAACGCACAGGGTGGATGAACGCCCTCGCCACAACCAAATAGTAACCGCACAAGATAGAAATGGGAAAACCCGCGGGCAAGACCGGTGGCCACCGTCATAAAGGACCACCATACCAGCGCAAATGTCATAACTTTTTTCGGACCTTTTTTATCCCCGAGAATCCCGCCTGGGATTTGTAAAATGGTATACGTAATAAAGAAAGCACTTAATACGTAACCGGCCTGCTCGGGGCTAAAGTTAAAATCTTTGGAAATCGACGGCATTGCTACCGACAGATTTACCCGATCCAAAAAAGCCACAAAGAAAACCAGCCAAGATGCGGCTAACAATATCCAGCGTCGCTGCATAATCATCTCTCCTTTTGTATTAATTCATTATTAATCAACCCAACATCCAGCATTTCATTAATAATAAAATTCGAGCGTGCAAAAGCTGCCTATACCCATTTTTTAGCCCGATAAAAACATATTGTTCACCTCTTCCGCTTCCGATATTTTCTGTATTTTTTGAGTTTCTTCTCGTTAGAAATTATTTGCAAGAACCGTGCCAACTATCCCAATAAACACTTAACGGGCTATTTTACTGAACATTTATTTAATTTGATTAATTTAAACTGCTATATAAAAAGCATGAGTGATCAAATATTGAACACTCATGCTTGTGTATTGCAGGAACTTCCCTCACTTATTTATTGTTCGACAATCTTACACTGTTCGTTTTAAGAACACTTTTCCGGACTGAATTTATACTCAATTGCGTATTCTTTCAATTTCTCATATAAAGTATTTCTCCCAACCCCTAATAATCTGGCAGATTGGGACACATTTCCTTTCGTAATTTGAATCACATTTTCAATTGCCAGCCGCTCGGCCTGTTTTAACGACATGACTTGGGGTGCTACTTTTTTTGTCAAACCGCAGCTTTGAATAATACGAGGAAGATGTTCAATGCCAATATCGCCGCCACAGGATAAGCAGCAGGCATGTTCTATCGCATTTTCCAATTCCCGCACATTTCCGGGCCAATTCCACTGCTGCAATAAATTCAAGGCTTCCGGCGCTATTTTTTTGCTAATACCGGCGGTCTTAGAAAACTTGTTCAAAAAATGATGAATCAGCAGAAGGACATCATCCCCTCTGTCCCGCAACGGCGGCAATAAAATGTCCATAACGTTCAGACGGTAATATAGATCTTCCCTGAAGGCACCATCCTGAACCATCTGCCATAAATTGCGGTTAGTTGCCACAATAATCCGCACATCCACCGGGATCACCTGGCTGCCTCCCACCCGGACGACCTGGGTCCGCTGTAATACCCGCAGCAATTTTACCTGCATCTCAAAGGGCATTTCACCTACTTCATCTAAAAATAATGTCCCGCCCTGAGCCATTTCAAATTTTCCCGGGCGGCCGCCGTGCTTGGCGCCGGTGAAAGCTCCTTCCTCGTAACCGAACAGTTCGCTTTCGATTAAATCCCGGGGAATCGCACCGCAATTTATCGCTATAAACGGTCCTTCCCGATGATAACTGCAGTTATGAATGGCCTGAGCCAGCAGCTCTTTGCCGGTGCCGCTTTCGCCTTCCAGCAAGATGGTTGTTTCACTGGCAGCCGCCAGTCGGGCCAGCCGCCGCATCTCGACTACTGGATCACTTTCTCCCATTATGTCATCTAATGTGAATACCGCCTGGGCGCCAACCATCTGATTGACCATTTTCCGCACCCGTTTGATTTCCCGAAAAACATCCATTACGCCAATAAGCTGACCATAGTCATCCCGGAGAGGAATGGCCGTTTTCACAAAGTGCAGCACTCCCCGTTTACTTTCCAGCCGGAATTCCTTATCGATATAGCCTTTACCCGTCTCCAGCACCTGCAAAATCACCGGCTTAAAATCAACTACTTCACTAATATGCCTGCCGATGGATTCCATCACTGTCACTCCCAATATCTTAGCCCCGGTGGCATTAATATGCGTGACGATACCTTTCGCATCAATAGTGAGCAGTCCATCGGAAATAGATTCCACAATCATCATTTTCAGACGATTGCTCAAAGTAATTTGTTCTTGAGCCAGCTGCATCCTAATCCCGGCCTCAATCGCTTTTGCCGCAACGCCAACGATGCCTAACGAACAATAACTGGCTTCCCATTCGATTTCCGTCAGCGTTACAACGCCGATGATTGTATCGTCATTGTTTTTGATCGGGGCTGCCGCACAGGCCACATGATGATAGCGCAGGCAGTAATGCTCCGGTCCGGCAACGCGTACCGGGATGCCGCCCTGCATAACTAACGAAAAAGAACTGGTCCCCATAACATCTTCCACGCAGCACATACCGGGAACGTAATTCACGCCGGTCTGCCGGTAAACATCTTCCGCATCCCCGGTTGATATGAGGATGTATCCATCCGCATCCAGCAAGGATACCACTAATTTATAATGAGCGGCCAGACGATAGGCTTCACTTAGGATTGGCTGAGCAATACTGATTAAGCTATGATTATTCTCCAGCCGCTTAGTCAACTCGTCCTTCTCTAAATAAGTCGGCTGCCCCCCGGCATAGGAATCTATCCCTTGCCGGCGGCAATGCTGCCAGGATGCCAAAACATTATAATCGCCGTTAAAATCATTACATTCTCCCGTGTTTTGAAACTCTGTCCAGATAGCTTGGGTAACGTTATTCGTTTGCACCGCTTATCCACCCCGCTTTGCATCTGCATGCTATATTCATAATATTTATATAATTATATTTAGCTATCCTGCTTTATTTTCCTCTCTAAATGCACAATATTTTTCACTGTCCAGCCAATATCCCGCGGCAGACTGCCGGCGGGAGATCGAATCATCTGCTTGCTGCGGGAACTATTGATTCAGCATAACCTTTGACGCAGCCGAAACATGGCGGTTAATCCCCAGCTCCGCCGGGCTGAAGCCTAAACCGAGACCAATCAGCTGCGCCAGATGCAATACCGGAATTTCCGCAGTAGAGTGTACCGCCTGCCGTCCCTCCGGCTGATACATATCCAGCTGCATCTGGCAAAGGGGACAGGGAGTCGCCATCATATCGGCCCCTGCCTTCACCGCATTGTCCACGTGCTTACCGGTAAGGAACACAGCATCCTTCTCCGCCGTCCAAAAAGCATGAAAACCGCAGCACTGCAGTTTGTCCGGAAAATCAACCGGCTCAGCTCCCACTGCCCGAATTACCGTTTCCAAGGACCGGGGATTGGCGCTGTCCTCAAAATTCATGATTTTTTGCGGCCGCAGAATGTGGCAGCCGTAATAAGCCGCCACTTTCGTTCCTGTCAGCGGCCGGCTAATCCTCCTCTGCCAGAAAGCCGTATCTTCCGCCAATACCCAAAGAAGATGGGTGATGTCGGAAAAGCCCACATATTCGTAGCCGCCGGAAGCTATTACTCTATTAACCTTTTCTTTTAATCTGTCATCGCCGTCTAAAGCAGACTTAGCCTGTCGCAGCATCAACGTACAGGTGTTGCAGACGGTGAGAATCGGCAGTCCCATTTTTTCCGCCAATGCCATGTTGCGGGCGTTAATCGCCAACGCCGCCATTGGATCCATATCCTGCACATGAGAAGCGCCGCAGCATGTCCAGCCGGGAATCTCCACTAGTTCAATCTCCAGTGCCGCCGCAACTTTGATAGTGGCATCCAAGGCTTCTTTCGCCGATCCCTCCAAGACGCAGCCGGGGAAAAAGGCAAATTTCTTCATGACTTGTCAGCCTCCTTTGCCGCTTTCAGGATTTTTTGCACCTTGGAAATGTTTTTGATCGGCTCCGGCAGATGGAACGGATCTAATTTGTCTACTTTCATTAGACGGTAGGCCAACCCAACCCGGGTCAATGATTTCATAATTCCGTCGGTCCTGATAGCCAGTTTGGCTTCATTCAGTCGTCCTATGTCATTAATATCCTCATAAAAAGCTTGGGCATGCTGGGCTCCGGCACTGTTGACCATCGCCTTTTTAAAAGCCATAACCCGCAGTTTTGCAATATCTTCGGCCGGATCAAGGCTTTTGGGGCATTTGGCAGTACACTCCTCGCAATGCATGCATCGCCACAAGCCGGCCTGAATAGCGGGATCAAGATGCTTCAAAGGCGCATCATCCCGGGAATCCGCCACATACTTTTGCGCCTTAACAAAAGCAAAGGGCTCTAAAAAGTCCGCCGAGTCGGCGGCAAGCTTGCTGCATTCGGAAACGCAGGCACCGCACAGGATGCAATCCGTATAACCCCGTATCTTGTCAAAATCGGTCTGACTTTGCCGACAGCCGGTGTCCGCTGAAAATGCGTCTTGGGGAATGAGCCAGGGTTTAACTTGTTTCATCCGGTCCAGCTTCGGCTGCCAGTCAACGACTAAATCACGCAATACAGTAAAATTTCCCAGAGGAGCAATTGTCAGCCTTGCCGAGTGATACCGGGCAGCAAGGGACTCAATCGCTGTCTCGCAGGCCAATACCGCCTGCCCGTTTACCCTGAGAGCACAAGCCCCGCAAACCCCGTTGCGACAGGAAGCGGTAAAGGCTAAGGATGGATCCAGTTTTTCTTTTATGAAAATCAGGCCATCCAAAACAGTATTTCCGGCCATGTATTCAAAGCTGTAATCCCGGGAAAAGCTTTTAGCTTCCACAAAGCGCCGGATGGTAAATGTCATTGTCGGCATATCAGTATTTCCTTTCTTCCGCTTGGTAATCGGTTATCGCAACCGGCCGATATGTCAAACTGTATTCAGCGCCTTTTCGAGTAACGATCGTATGCTGCAAAAATTTTTGATCATTCCGCCGGGGATAGTCTTCCCGGAAATGGCTGCCCCGGCTTTCCTGCCGGGCCAGCGCCGCCATTGCAACCATCCGGGCCAGTGGCAGCATATTGCCTAGTTCGACATAGTTCATAAACGCCGTATTATATATCCGGGTCGTATCCCGCACCACGCAGGACCGGTATTCTTCCAGCAGTTCGTCTATATTCCGCACGGCCTGTTCCAGCCTTGTCCGGCTGCGGAATATGCCTACATTCTGCCACATTGTGGCAGCCATTCGATCCCGAATAGAAGGAACTGTAGACCCGGAGGAACGGGAGCTGACAGCCGCAAACCGCTGTTCCCATTCATCCGCCGCCCGGTCCAAAGCAGTCTGATTGCCGTCAAATGCATTATTTCTGGCATATGCCGCCGCACCATTGCCGGCATACTTACCAAATACGACAACCTCCGCCAGGGAATTACCGCCTAAACGATTCGCCCCATGAACCGATAGGCAGGAACATTCTCCCACAGCAAAAACACCGGGAATAGCTGTCGCGCAGGTTTTATAATCAACCACATCAATACCGCCCATAGAATAATGGCAGGTACCGCGGATAGGAATGGGCTGAGTAATCGCATCTACCCCTTCATAATTAAGCGCCAATTGCCGAAGCTGAGGGAGCTTTTGCATGATTTTCTTCTTGCCTAAATGACGCAAATCAAGGTATACCGCCGCATGCAGGCCCTCCCCGACGCCCCGTCCTTCCCTGATTTCCGTTTCGATGGCCTGGGATACCAAATCTCTCGGGCCCAGCTCCATTTTATCCGGGGCATACCGTCTCATAAACCGTTCGCCGTCTTTATTAACCAAATAGCCGCCTTCGCCTCTGGCGGCTTCCGACAGCAGCACGCCGGAACCCGCCAGGCCAGTGGGATGGAACTGCACCATTTCCGGATCTTTTACCGGAATTCCCACCTTTAGGCAGGCACCAATCCCGTCGCCGGTAGAACTGAAAGGATTCGTGGTTCTGACCCAGTATAACCGGCCATAGCCGCCGGTAGCCACAACTACCGTCCTGGCCATTACCGGCAGAATTTTCCCGCTGTGCATGTTCATAGCGACAACCCCGCAAAGCTTGCCATCCTCAACCACCAGCTCTAAAAGCTGCCATTCCATTAACATGTTGACATTATTTTTCAGGCATTGCTCAAACAAGGTGTGCAAAATTACCAGCCCGGACTGGTCGGCGGAATAGGCCGACCGGGCATACGTATGCCCGCCTAAATTTCGCTGAGCCATACGTCCGTCTTGCATCCGGTCGAAGGCAACACCGTAATAATCAAGTTCACGCAGCGCTTCCGGCGCCTTTTCGGCAAAAAATCGAATCGCATCCTGATCACCTAAATAATCGCTGCCTTTTACCGTATCAAAAGCATGCTTTTCAATAGAATCTCGAGCATCGGCATGTCGCAAAGCGCCATTAATTCCCCCCTGGGCCATGCAGGTTGCCGAACGGGTTGGAACCAGCTTGGTCATTAAAGCAACTTTTAAATCCTTTTGCCTGCCTGCCTCCAGTGCAGCACGCATTCCCGAGCCGCCGCTGCCGATGACCAATACGTCAAACAGTGCCGGTGCACCCGCCATCTCAGTTAAGGTTGACGTAAACATATTATTTTTGTTCATCATAACATAGGGAGCCGCCACAGCCACGGCCCCGGCTGCAACGCCCCATTTTAAAAACGTCCGCCTGGATACTTTTTTCATCGCTCCACCTCTTTTCCCATAAAATATATACTTATTTTTAGCCTTCGACATAGGTTGGTGAATCCCTTTAAAATTCCATTTCCCCTGTTTTACCTCACAGCAAAAAACCATGCGGCACAACAAAGCTGCATGGTTTCTCTTCTACCTAATTTATTTTTTACTTAGCTGTCCCGAGAGTGACAGCGTCATTCTGAACTCCTATTCGAACCGTGTTTCCTTCCCCAACTTCACCCCGGACAATCATTTTGCTCAGCTCCGTTTCTACCGACCGGCTGATTTGACGGCGAAGGGGACGGGCGCCATAGGCCGGATCATAACCCTCCTTCGCCAATAACTTCAGTACCGCATCATCCCAGGTCAAAGTAATATTGATCTGCTTCTGCAGGCGTTGGTTCAAATTGTTAAGCAATATGCCGGCAATACTGCCAACCTGCTCTGCCGTAAGCGCATTAAACACGATAATGTCATCAATCCGGTTGAGAAATTCCGGGCGAAAATAGCTTTTCAACATCCCCAGAACCTTCTCCTTGGCAGTAGAAAAATCATTCTGCAGAATTTCCGACGATCCTAAATTAGACGTCATAATAATAACGGTATTTTTAAAATTAACCGTCCGGCCTTTGCCATCAGTGAGCCGGCCATCATCCAGAATCTGCAGCAATACGTTAAAAACATCGTGATGCGCTTTTTCAATTTCATCCAGCAGTATTACGCTATAAGGACGCCGCCGTACGGCTTCCGTCAACTGTCCGCCTTCATCGTAGCCCACATAACCGGGAGGAGCGCCAATCAATCTGGATACCGTATGTTTCTCCATGTACTCGCTCATATCCAGACGAATCATGCTGCGCTCATCATCAAACAATACTTCCGCCAGCGTCTTAGCCAATTCCGTTTTACCAACACCGGTTGGTCCGAGAAAAATAAACGATCCGATTGGCCGGCTGGGATCCTGAATACCTGCCCGGGCCCGAATAATAGCCTCGCTAACTGCCTGAACAGCATTTTCCTGTCCAACAACCCGTTCATGCAGAATATTCTCCAGATTAGCCAGCTTCTCCCGCTCACCGGACAACATGCGGCTGACAGGAATACCGGTCCACCGACTGACCACCTTGGCAATATCGTCTTCACTCACTTCTTCCTTTAACAGCAACTTATGATCCTGTCTTGCGGTGAGCTGCTGCTCTTCCTGCTGCAGCCGCTGCTCCAATTCAGGCAATTTCCCGTATTTTAATTCTGCCAAATGATTCAAATCATAGGCCCGTTCGGCCCGTTCCATTTCCGTCTTCACCGATTCAATTTCTTTTTTCAAACTGCGCAAACGAAGAATGGATTGTTTTTCCACTTCCCAGCGGGCTTTTAAAGCATCGGTCTGACGGCGCAGATCCCCAAGCTCTTCCTGCAGCTTTGTCAGTCGCTCCCGGGAGGCATTGTCACTTTCCTTTTTCAATGCCTGCTCCTCGATTTCCAGCTGCATAACCCGGCGCAAAAGCTCATCCAGTTCACTGGGCATGGAATCGATTTCCGTACGCAGTTTGGCCGCCGCCTCATCTACCAGATCAATGGCTTTATCCGGCAAAAAGCGGTCGGAGATATAGCGGTCGGAAAGTACTGCCGCCGACACCAGCGCTGCGTCCTGAATCCGGACGCCGTGATGAATTTCATAGCGCTCTTTCAAGCCCCGCAGAATAGAAATAGTGTCCTCCACACTGGGTTGATCCACCAGCACCGGTTGAAAACGGCGTTCCAAGGCGGCATCCTTTTCAATATGCTTACGGTATTCGTTTAACGTGGTGGCGCCGATGCAGCGTAATTCGCCCCTGGCCAGCATGGGTTTCAAAATATTGCCGGCATCCATGGCGCCCTCTGCCGCCCCGGCCCCAACTACCGTATGGAGTTCATCAATAAACAGCAGAATTTTGCCTTCCGACTTGGCGATTTTGTTAAGAACATTTTTCAGCCGTTCTTCAAACTCGCCGCGAAATTTTGATCCGGCGACCATAGAACCTAAGTCAAGGGAATATAGCATCTTATTTTTTAATGTTTCCGGAACATCGCCGGCAATAATACGCCGGGCCAGCCCTTCCACAATAGCGGTTTTGCCTACGCCAGGCTCGCCGATCAGCACCGGATTGTTTTTTGTGCGGCGAGATAAAATTTCAACCGTCCGGCGAATCTCTTCGTCCCGGCCAATTACCGGATCCAGTTTTCCCTGCCTGGCCATTTCCGTTAAATCTCTGCCGTACTTTTCCAGGGCTTTATCGCCTTCTTCCGGATTATCACTCGTAATTCGCTGTCCCTGGCGGTAATCCGTGATCACTTTTTGGATCTGATTGCGACGCAGTCCAAACTGCTGACAAAGCTGCACCACATCGCTGTCCCCATCTTCCACAACCGCCAGCAGCAAATGCTCGGTGCTGACATATTCATCCTTCATACCGGCCGCCATTTTTTCCGCCAAAGCCATTACCCGGATCATAGCGGTGTTCATCCGCAGGCCGGTATCCTGCCCCCGTACCTCCGGTTGATTTTTCAGCAGCTGCTCCAATCTGGATTGAAACAAATTCCCATCAATTTTTGATTGAGTCAAAATCTCCGCCATCATTCCTTCGGCGTCCTTCACCAATGCCATAAGGAGGTGGCGGGTAGTAACTTCCTGGTGATAATACAAAGCCGCCAATTGCTGTGCCTCCTGCAAAGCAGCCATTGCCTTTTGCGTGAATTTTTCCTGAGCCATATAATTGCCCCCCTTAATCAATCTAAATTATCTCCGCAGAATAATATCTAATTATTACTTACGGATAACTTTTCTTTCTACTACTATTTTAACAAAGCTATCCAATAGAAGCAAGAACTTTTTTTGACCTTTTGACTTTTAATTTAAAAAAGAACCATGCCTATTTACAGCATGGCTCTTTTTTATACGTTTTATTCCGAATCGGCGATCTTCAAATCTACGCCCAAAACGCCGGCAATCTCGCCTTGTTCGGTACGAATCGGGCCTGACAGAGTAATGCACGGTTGATGGGAAATCGCAGAAACATAGACCGGGGAAACATAGAAACTGCCCTGCAGCGCTTCCTTGAACCAGTCGCGGGATGATGCGTTGGCAATACCGGCCGGCGGCAGGGAGACAACGAACTGCCCGTCCCCCCGGTTAGTCCAGGCCGCTTCTAAATTCGGTTGATTCGCGAGAAGTTCGGATAGAATCTGCCGGTGATCGCTTTCCGACATACCAATCACCAGCGGATTCCTGGTCATACCTGCCAGCACAGCTTTTAACCCCTTGATTTTACTATCCCTTTGCTGCTGAACAGCATCCTCCATGGCAACTAATTTGATCTTGCCGGTATTTTGAACCAATTGTCCCGCCACAGCGGCCAACAGTTCCCCCATACGCCGGGTTTCCTGTAAATGCTGTTCCTGCAGCGTAATCGAATCGCTGACGGCAGCTGCCCGCTCTGCCGATTCGCGGCACATGGCGGAAATTTTCTCCAGCACCTCCGCCGCTTGGCCTGCCGCCTTAAGCTGTACCTGCCGGGCAGCGCTGGCCGATGATAATTGAGCCTCAATCCCTGAACTCGCCGCCAAAATTGCCTTTAAACTGGAATCCGCATCGGTCATTGCCTGAGTACCCCGTTCCACTGAACTTACCTCTTCCTGTACCGCCTTGGCAGCTTCCAAAACACCGCTGTTGATCTGAACCAGCAGACCGTTAGCCGAGCTGGCTGCAGCGGCACTGGCATCAGACAACTTCTGAATTTCCTGGGCGACAACGGAAAAACCCCGACCGTGTTCTCCCGCCCGGGCAGCTTCAATACTGGCATTCAACTCCAATAAACTTGTCTGGGAAGAAATGCCTTGAATAGTTGCCAGAAAACTATTGATTTCTTTGGCGGTTTGCATCAGCGAACCAATCCGCTGTTCAATATCGGCGGATGTTCGTTGGATATCAACCATAGCGGCAGCGACCTCATTCACCGACGCACAGCCCTGTTCCGCCACATTTTTGGTTTGAATACTGTCCTTATAGATGTCCTGCGCCACATCGGTGATCGTCCGGGAGGCCGTCTTTACCTCCTCAATCTGCCGGCTTGCGCTGCCGGCTGCATCACTCAATACAGCCGTAGCCTGTTTCGTTGCCACAGTATCCTGGCGGATATGATCCGCCAGCGCGTTAGAATTGGCAATAGCGCCATTTACTTGATCCACCGCTGCTGAAACCTTACTGGAGGAAACCTGTGTCTCCCGGGTAAAATCTCTTAACATCCCCGCCAGCTTCCCAATATTTCCCGCCAGTGTTTGCCATTCCGGCGGATATTCTGCAATATGTACCTTCTCTGCCATATTACCAGTAGCATATCGGGCCGTTAATTCCACAAGGCGCTTAATCCCTTCATCCCTGTTCCCGCCACTCCACCAGGCCATATTCCCACCCCTTAAAAAAAAATAGACCGCTCCCTTTTCGTTAAAAAGCGAAGCGACCTCATTGTCGTTTATATCATTTATTTTAAATGAAATTTGGAATTTGTCAACGCCGAAAAAATACCGGAACAATAAAACCAGGAGAACGATTGCCGCTCCCCTGGCTGATTCCATTTTTTGCAATGACACTACCGTCGAAATTTCACCTTTTCCGGTATTATGCTTCCTGGAAAAGGGATGTGGATAAATACCGTTCACCGGTATCCGGCAGCAGCGCCACAATGCTTTTCCCTTTATTTGCCGGACGCAGAGCCAATTGGGTTCCAACATAAACAGCAGCACCGCCGGTAATACCAACCAGCAATCCTTCATGTTTGGCCAATTCCCGCACCGCACCAAAAGCTTCCTCCGTCTTCACCGTAACAATCTCATCAACAATCTCAGTATTCAAAACTTCCGGCACAAAACCGGCTCCGATACCTTGAATCTTATGGGGTCCGGGCTTGCCGCCGGATAACACGGGAGAATCGAAAGGCTCAACGGCAATAATCTTTACTGCCGGATTCTTTTGTTTCAAAACTTCCCCTACACCGGTCAACGTCCCACCGGTACCAACGCCGGCAATAAAAATATCCACATTACCATCCGTGTCGCGCCAAATTTCTTCTGCCGTTGTCTTTCTGTGGATCTCAGGGTTGGCAGGATTTTTAAACTGCTGCGGCACAAAAGAATTGGCTATTTCAACCGCCAGCCCTTCCGCCTTCTTAATAGCTCCTTTCATACCTTCCCCGCCGGGAGTCAAAACCAGCTCAGCCCCCAGCGCTTTTAACAGGCTGCGTCTTTCCAGGCTCATGGTATCCGGCATGGTAAGGATCAAACGGTACCCTTTAGCGGCAGCCACAAACGCCAGACCAATACCGGTATTGCCGCTGGTAGGCTCAATAATAACAGTATCTTTATTAATTAATCCTTTTTCTTCCCCATCTTTAATCATTGCATAGCCAATTCTGTCTTTGACACTGCCCAGTGGATTAAAGTATTCCAGTTTTGCAATCACTTTTGCCGGTAGATTCTTGCTTTGGTTGTAGTTGGAAAGCTCCAGCAACGGGGTATTCCCAATCAAATCCGTTAGATTTTTAGCAATTTTGGCCATTTTACATTCCCCCTATTGATATTATCAAATAAAATAAGGCTAAGTGTTCCCTTACAAAAGGTACACTTAGCCTTTGGTTTTTCCAATCAGCTTATTTATTTATACCATTATTTCAGGGAAAAGTCAATAGCCAAAATTAGTTTTTCCTGTCTGCACCATCTAATGAAGCGCTTCATATTATGTAGTAAGCGGACATAAGGTATCATTCACCTAGTGCAATAAAAGGAGGAATAGTGCATGTCGGATAAAAGGCCGAAATGGGAAGAGCCTGAAATTGATATGGATGAGGACTTTGAATTCCGGGAAGAATTTGAGCGGGTTTGTTATCCTGCTTATAATTGCTATCCGAATCAAAATTGTTATCCCCGTCGGAACTGTTACCCACGTCAGAACTGCTATCCAATCCATTATTTTTGCTACCCCAATAATTACCACTGCTATCCCCATACTCATTGTTACCCTTACAATACCTGCTATCCCAATCAGCATTATTTCTGTTCTCCCAACAATTACGGACATTGCTACCCCCATCAGCGCTGCTACCCTATGTAATCCATCCCCTGGACTTCTTTATTATCCATACAAAAAACAACCGGCACCCTTCATCGAAGACTGCCGGTTGTTTTTCTTGTCATTGAGCCTGCTTTAGCCAAAACACTAAATTAACTTTTCCTGCTAACCCAATCGCTTTTCGTATTCAATTCCTTCGGCGGTAAGCCGGACATGCTCTAGATTCACCCCGCTGGGCATATTCGAATCCGCCGGATAGAGAATCTCAGCCCCAGTAATATAGCCTTTTTTCTCCAGCCAGTTGGCGGCTAAAGCCAGAATTGTATCATCCATATTCAGCATTCCGGCGGTCACCTTCGTCATATCCGGCTGCGCCTGCAATTCTTCCTGATGCAGCGCCATTAATAAATAATCGTGAGGGCCGCTGATCATTACATCCTTATATTCACCTTTGTCATCATCGCAATGAGTCTCCATTAATTTTCGCAGCAAATCGGAACGCATAGTCAACACACCTTTCATTCAATCTATTCGTTATTTAGCAAGAACTTCATTCATGCTGCCAGTGCGATAACCTGCCAAGTCCAGCGTTACATAGGTAAATCCCAGTTGCTTGATAAAACCGGTGATTTTAGCTGCATTGTCTTCCCGGGCGATACCGGCAATATCCTGAGCCGATACTTCAATTCTGGCTAAATTGCCATGGTGCCGCACACGAACCTGCCCGGAGCAGAATCCCCGGACGAACTCTTCCGCCTGTTCAACCTGATGCAGCTTTTCGGCAGTAATTTTCATACCATATTGAACCCTGGAGGATAAACAGGCCGCGCTTAGTTTATTCCAGGTCGGCAGCTGCCACTGTTTTGACAATGCACGGATTTCTTCTTTGGTAATTCCTACTTCCAATAACGGGCTTTTGACTTTTTCCAGTTCATTTATCGCCTGCATTCCCGGCCGGTAGTCGGAAACATCATCCGCATTGGATCCTTCCAGAACCCAGGCGATTCCCTGTTCCTGAGCCCATTGGGACAAAACGGAAAACCGCTCCTTCTTACAATAATAACAGCGTTTGGCAGTATTAGCGATAAAATCGGCGCTGTCAAGTTCGCTAATCGGTAACAAAACATGCTTAATGCCGATTTTAGCAGCAATAGCGACCGCCTCTTTCTTCTCCCGTTCCGCCAGAGTAGCGGAATAAGCAGTTACGGCAATCGCTTTATCCCCCAGCACCCTGCTGGCCGCGGCAGCCAAAAAGGAGCTGTCCACCCCCCCGGAAAAAGCAATGGCAGCGCTTCCCATATTCAATAAAAGTTCATTCAATTTCGTCAGTTTTTCTTGTAATAGGTTCATCTATACCTTCCCTTACCTTTTAGTTTTCCAATCATCAGTGGTTCTCATCTGGAATTTATCATAAGTTTACCGGCTTGTCAACAATTTGCAATCGGAGAAAAATCAGCGAGGGGAGAGTTTACAAGGCTGATTGTTAGTAGTAAAATAATATTGTTAACCTCAAATTATTTAATTGTTTACAATTTTATTCTCCGCTCCCACTGTTATTAATCAAGAAGGAGGTTGATTATGAATTCACTGGCCATCGCAGCTTTAGGTGAAAAAATTCTATCCGGCGATACAATTGCCCGCTCTGAGGCCAATGCACTTATCAGCGCAGCCGACGACGACATTTTTCTGCTCACCGCCTATGCCAATAAAATTCGCCACCACTTCGCCGGCAACGGTGTCGATATGTGTGGTATCATCAGCGCCCGCTCCGGAAAATGTTCGGAAGACTGCAAATTCTGTGCTCAATCCTGCTACCATCATACCGACATTACCGTTCATCATCTCCTGGACAAGAACACGATTATCACTGCCGCCAAAAAGGCGGAGGCAGAAGGCGCCGCCAGAATCAGCCTTGTCACCAGCGGTAAAGGAATGGAAGGAGACGCGCCGATTTCCCCGAAATTTTACAAACCATCGAAACCATACTGTCCAATACTCATTTAAAAGTCTGCGCCAATCTCGGCACAATCACAAAAGAGCAGGCCCTGCAGCTGGCCGCTGCCGGCGTAAAGCGCTATGCCCACAACCTGGAAACCAGTGAACGGTTTTACCCAAAAATGTGTACGACTCACTCCTACCAGGAACGTCTGTCCACTATTCAAGCGGCCAAATCAGCCGGTCTGGAGCTATGCACCGGCGGCATCATCGGCTTGGGCGAAACTTGGCAGGACCGGTTGGATCTGGCGTTTGCTCTGCGTGAAATCGGTGTTCAATCCATTCCCCTGAACATCTTGAATCCAATCAAAGGCACCGCTCTGGAAGGAGTTAACCCGCCGTTGCCGCTGGAGATTCTGAAGGTCTTTGCCATTTTTCGTTTTATTCTGCCTGATCGGGTGATTCGTCCGGCAGGCGGCCGGGAGCTAAACCTGCGGGACATGCAGGGAGCCGTCATGCTCGCCGGCGCCAACGGATTAATCATCGGCAATTATCTGACCTTTTCCGGCCGGGACGCCGCCGCCGATTTCCAAATGGTGGCTGACGCCGGGCTCAGGCCAAATACATAAGAATTAGGAGGAAACATAATTATGAGTTATGATTTAATATTTTCAGTTGGCAAAAAAGTATTGGAAGGTGGGCAAATTACCTTCGATGAAGCTGTCGCGCTCACCCGGATCGAAGAATCCGATATTCCGCTTCTTTTAGCTGTAGCCAACAAAGTAAGAGAAAAATTCACCGGCAAAATAGTGGACACCTGTGAAATTGTCAATGCCCGTTCCGGCGGCTGTTCGGAAAACTGCAAATTCTGCGCCCAGTCGGCCCGCCATGAAGTGAAGCTGGACGTTTACCCATTGATGAGCGAAGACGATATTGTGGCCGCTGCCAAAAAAGCTGAAGCCGACGGTGCCAACCGGTTTAGTATTGTTACTTCCGGCTGCGGCATGGAAGGCGATCAGGATTTTGACAGGATTACCAGCGCCATTGAGCGAATTGGCCGCGAAACTTCCCTAAATCGCTGCTGCTCCCTGGGAATTCTAAAAGAAGAGCACGCGAAAGCACTAAAGGCTGCGGGAATTACCCGTTATCATCACAACCTGGAAACCAGTAAAAGTTTCTTTCCCAAAATCTGCACCACCCATACCTTCGATGACCGCATTGCCACTATCAAACGAGTCAAAGCAGAAGGATTGCAGGTTTGTTCCGGCGGCATCATCGGTCTTGGCGAGTCCTGGCACCAGCGGATCGAACTGGCGTTTACGCTAAAGGAATTGGATGTCGATTCAGTGCCGGTGAATGTATTGAACCCGATTAAAGGAACCGCTCTGGAAAGGGTGAATCGACTGAAGCCCATGGAAATTCTCCAGACCTTCGCCCTCTTCCGCCTCATCCTGCCGACCAAAACCATCCGCTACGCCGGCGGTCGGGAATGCAATCTGGGAAATCTGGTACCGCTAGGCTTCCTGTCCGGCATAAACGGTATGCTGATCGGCAACTACCTGACCACTCAAGGCCGCGGCGCGGCTGACGATTTAGCTACAATTACCGGATTGGGACTGCAGCCACTGTGCAGTAAAGCAGAATAAAAATAATACAAGAACCGCTTTAGAGTCTTCTTTCTAAAGCGGTTCTTGTATTAACGGCATACACTGTCAGGAATGTTCCTGAAGTTTTGCCGCTATTTTTATGTTTTGCGAATCAAATACCGTTACGGCAAAAAACGCAATCAGGCACACCAGCCATTCCATATAAATGGGATGGGCAAAAATCCGGACCTGGGGAAAAAGCTGCCAGGCCAATAGTCCGAGCATCCCGGCCAGAGTCGTATAAAAGGCTGAATTTTTCCGGCATAAGCCGGGAGCAAAAATAGTAAACAGAAATACTGCCGTAAAGGCCGTTGTCAGACTAAGTCCGATCAGTATTGTTTTAATAATATCCACCGCGTTAAAAGCCAGCCATAAGGTAAAAATGCCCAATCCGAATATAGTAAGACGATTGGCAATTACATATTTTTCATCACTGATACGAGGGCACAAAAACCGTTTAAAGATATCCTGGGCAAACAAAGTACCCGCACCTAACAAGATATGACAAGCGGTTGCTACATCGGCAGCCCATAAAGCAGCTAAGGTAACCCCGGCAAGAACAGGATTCAACGCAAGAATGACCTGGGGCAGCGCCATCGTCGCCTGAATGTCGGGATAAGCCACCCGTGCCGCAACACCCAGAATCGCGCAAAGAAAACCAACCGGGAAAATAATCAGAGCACCTAACAAAAACCCTTTTTTCGCCGCTTTGCCGTCTTTAGCGGCACACGCCACCTGAACCGGTCCCTGAGCGGTAATCGTCTGGGTAATCATAACCGCAAACCAGCCGACGATGGTTGCCAACCCCAATCCTCCCACCGGACCGAACCAATCGGTTCCCGGCGGCAGGCTGGCGGCGATAGTTAGCAGGCCTCCCTGCCGGGAAACGGTTTCAACCGTTCCAATAATCACGCCGCCATAAATCAGCGCCACACTTAGCAGGTTGGATATGCCGGAAGCCCATAAGCCGCCAATCAGTGTAGTGCCAATAAAAACAAAAGCACTGGTAATCATCCCGCCCTTAAAGGAAAAAACCTCCGGCAGCAAGGATGATAAAATGGCTCCCCCGGCCAGATATTGCAAAGAGGTAATCACCAATTGAATCGTGATTAGTCCCACAACACTAATCACTCTGCCTTTGACATCATAATAGCGTTCAAATAATTCCGGTATGGTCGTACAATTCAGTTCCCGATATTTGCCGGCGGCAAACAACGCCATAGCTACGGCTCCTGCCGACCAGGCCACATTATAAAATCCGGCGGCAATCCCTACCTGAAATGCATTTTCGGCAACCCCGATAGTCGATGCCGCGCCTACGGCTGTACCGGCAATATTCGCCGCTACCAAAGCCGGACTTAACTGGCGGCCGGCAAACAAAAACTGGGTACTGTTCGCCGACGCCCTTCTTTTTACATAAAAGCTAATACCGAACAACACAAAAATGTAGGTCACTACAATGAACAACTGAATCCACATTTCTCATTCCTGCCTTTTTACCGATTCTCCATTGCATCAGTCCGTGTACTGCCGGAAAAAAATACACACCCCTGCCAGGAATGTGTATTGATCTTCGCTGCCATCCTGCCATACTAACAAAAAACGAACTCCTGCTATTGCTACAAGATAACTATAGCACCGGCAGCAAAATGTGTCAAAGCAGCGTAACCGCTTTAGACGGATACAGCATAGGATTACTTATGCAAATGATAAGGGATCGTTGCTACAATTACATTCTTTTTCAAGATCAGCGCCGTCCGGATAATCCAGCCTGTTTGATTGTGCAGCAGACGGTGCCACCATTTCTTCGGCTCAAATTCAGGGATTAGCACCGTAATATAATCTTCCGGCTGCTTCTGCTTATCCAATGCTTCCACATAGTCAATCAGCGGCTGGATAACCAAACGATACGGCGAATACACGGTAACCAGCTTAACCCCTGGATTCCAGCGCTCCCATTTACAAATTACCTTCTGCGCCGATTCTTCATCCGTGGCAATATGGAGCGCAATAACATCCGCACTCAGTGTCTTGGCATACTTTAATGTTTCAAAAACCACTCTGGTAGGCGAAGCGACAGGTACCACAATATGATTTTTCCCAAGCTTAAATTGCATTTCACCGGATTCCAGCCATTCTAGCGGCAAATGAAGCTGCTCCGCCATATTATTGTAATGAAAGCGAATCTTTTTGAACACCCAGATCATAAAAGGTATAAACAACATAATAATCCAGGCACCGTACAGAAACTTGGTAATCCCAATAATGACAACAACAATCGTAGTTGCCAAAGCGCCAAAACCGTTTAAAGCGGCACGGAACAGCCAATTCGGCCCCCTTTCCCGGTTCCAGTGCACCACCATACTGACTTGGGCAATCGTAAAAGAAATAAAAACGCCGATAGCATATAAAGAAATTAAATCTTCCGTCTGTCCTTTATAGATAATGGTCAGCATAACTGCGGCCATTGTAAGCAAAATAATTCCGTTGGAAAAAGTCAGCCGCTCTCCCCGGGTAGCCAGATAGCGGGGCATATATCCGTCCCGGGCGATAATAGACAATAAAACCGGCAGCCCATTATAGGCGGTATTGGCCGCCAAATAAAGAACAATCATAGTCGAAATTTGAACATAATAGTACATCCAAGTCCGGCCAAAAATTTCTTCGGACAATTGGGATAAAGCCGTCACTTCCTGCAAGGGCATAATGTGAAAATGAAGCATTAAAAAAGAAACACCCACCAACATAGTTCCCAGAATGCCGGCCATCAAATACGTTGTGGCAACGGCATTGCGGGCTGCCGGCTTTTTAAACAGAGGCACACTGTCGGCAATCGCTTCAATACCGGTCATAGAACTGCAGCCATTGGCAAAGGCCCGCAAGGCAATAAACAGTGTAGCCCAATCCAATTGCTGCCGGGCAAGGGATTGGGGCGGAATCAGCGGCACAGCCTGGGTAAACGCCTGCCAGCAGCCGATAGCCAGCAATACAAATATGCCCAGCAAAAAAGCATATGTCGGATAAACGAAGACGGAAGACGATTCCCGGATGCCCCGCAGATTCACCAGCATTAAAACAAGAAACAATACCAATACATCCAGAATCACCTCATTCCCTGTCAACGCAGGAAACGCCGATACAATAGCCGCCGTACCGGCAGAAACACTTACAGCTGCGGTCAGAACATAATCGGCAAGTACCGATCCGGCCGCCACTAAGGCCGGCATTTCTCCCAAATTTTGTCTGGCAATCGCATAGGATCCGCCGCCGCCCGGATTTGCTTTAGCCACTTGAGCATAAGAAATGGCTACTGTAATCAGCACCAGCAGAATTGCTAAAGTTACCGGTATCATATAGCCATACGTAATCAGTCCCGGCAAGGCAACTAAAGCCAGGATAGCCTGCTCCGGTCCATAGGCCACCGACGACAAAGCGTCTGACGAAAAAATTGACAGTGCTTTCCATTTTGGCATTTTTTCCTGAGCCATTTCCTGATTATGCAGCGGTTTACCAATCAGCAGCCGCCGAAGCAACCGAACCATATGTTGATTCCTCCGTATTCTAATAATTAATATTACGTCCTGCTTGCAATGCGTATCAACGTATGCGGAAGCGCCTCGGTCATCCAGCACTTAACTCTTTTTCGGCACGAAAAAAGAACCCTAAAAGGTTCCTTGACCCCTGCTTTTAGCCTACGGAGTTAGCTGACGGGTAGGATGGCAAGGATTTCAACATCCCTTCTACCACTCGGTAGAATAAACCCCACTAGATTGGTTCCTCCGTTTTCTCTCAAAACTCGGCTATCAAATGAGACTTCATCCAGCTGGAATTTGTCCTCCATCTGAATTTTAATCGAATTCATCCAGGAACTTAGCCGCTCTTAACTCCCGCTTGTAGAAACCGGAGTCGTAGAGAGACTTGGTCTTCGGATAAACTATATATCCATTCCAATTATAGCCATTCC
>JBDKTO010000093.1 GCA_039680175.1 Veillonellales bacterium
GTAACCAGAATGCCTTTGTTTTTTTATTTGTATCACTTTCTCAATTCTCTGCAGCGAACGGAAAGGTTCAGATGGGAAGAAAAAGTAAAAAAGATGGAGGGCATACAATGAAATTAAAAGATTGTGATAAGAGTGCCGACGAAATTAAGGCGTTAGTAAAAAAGTATATGATTGATACGTACGAACGTTATGATTTTGTTTGCGAATACGCCAAGGACATGTATTTATATGATGATAAAGGGAATGGGTATCTTGATTTTTATGGTGGAATCGCTGTAAACAGTGCCGGAAATTGCAATGAAAGAGTGGTGGCCGCTGTTCGTGACCAGGTTGGTGATGTAGTACATACATTCAACTATCCGTATACGATTCCCCAGGCGCTATTAGCTGAAAAGATTTGCAATCTTTTAGGATTTGAGAAGATATTTTATCAGAGTACCGGGACTGAAGCGAATGAAGCAATGATTAAGATGGCAAGAAAATATGGCGTCGAAAAATACGGAGAAAATCATTATCATATCATAACAGCCAAACATGGCTTTCATGGACGTACCTATGGGGCATTATCGGCTACAGGTCAACCGGATAATGCCTGCCAAATTGGCTTTAAACCGATGCTGCCGGGATTTTCTTATGCGGATTTTAATGATCTTGCTTCTTTTGAAAAACAAATTACCAACGATACGATTGCGATTATGATCGAACCGATGCAGGGCGAGGGTGGTGTTAGGCCGGCTACAAAAGAATTTATGCTGGGGCTGCGTAAACTATGTGATGAGCGGGGCTTGCTCCTGCTGTTTGATGAAGTGCAGACCGGCTGGTGCCGCACCGGCGAAATTATGGCATTTATGCATTACGGTATCAAGCCGGATATTTTATCAATGGCAAAGGCCATGGGCGGCGGGATGCCTATTTCGGCTATTGTAACGACAAGGGAGGTATCTAGGGCTTTTTCAATGGGAGCTCATGGAACTACGTATGGCGGCAATCCTGTATGCTGTGCGGCTGCATTTGCCGAAATCAAGGAAATGTTGGATCGTGATTTAGCGGAAAATGCAAAAAAAACGGGCGAATATTTCATGAAAAAACTGGCGGCCTTGCCGCATGTTAAGGAAGTACGCGGTAAGGGGCTATTGGTCGGTGTGGAGTATGATCTGCCGATCGGGCTGGCGGTAAAGCATAGTTGCTTTGACCAAAAACTTTTGGTTACGTTGATTGGTGACCGTATTATCCGCATGATTCCACCGTTGATTGTAACAGATAAAGAGTGCGATCAGGCTTTCGATATTTTGAAAAAAGCAACAGAAATGGCCTTGGCAACTTCGACCTATAGAAATGCCGTTTAAAGGGGAAATAGGAAATGGTTCTACCGACAGATAAAAGCAGCCTTTTAGCAAATCTTTCACCGAATGATCAGCATTTCTTGGTTGTTGATTCCCATACAATGGGTGAACCGACACGCATTATTTTACATGGGTTTCCCCCGATTCTGGGTGATACCATGATGGAGAAAAAACATTATGCGGCTACTTATCTGGATTCTCTTCGCCGCGCTTTGATTTTGGAACCACGCGGTCACGCCGGTATGTTTGGTGCGGTTCTTATGGAACCGGTGCAGACCGGCCTGGCCGATACCGGTGTCATATTTATGGACAGCGGCGGCTATTTAAATATGTGCGGTCATGGATCTATTGGCGTAGCAACTGTTTTAGTTGACCAAAAACTGATTTCAGTACAGGAACCCTATACAACTGCTGTTTTGGAAACGCCTTCCGGCCTTGTGCAGACGGAAGTAAAAGTATCTGACGGCAAAGCGCAAGAGGTTACACTGACCAATCTTCCCTGCTTTTTGTATAAGGAGAATGTTGAAATTTCTCTGGAAAGATTTGCAAGTGTTTTTGTGGATGTTGCTTTTGGCGGTAATTTTTTTGCTTTAGTAAACGCAGATGCTCTGGGAATTAATTTGGTGGAAGGACAATTGCCCGCTCTGGTGCAAACCGGGATGGAGATTTTGGATAAAGTAAACGCCGCGATTTCTGTTTCCCATCCCTATTTAGATATTACATCGGTGGATTTAGTTGAATTCTACGGAAAATCGTTAAACCCCAAAGCGTCATTAAAAAATGTAGTTGTATTTGGTGATCGCCAAGTAGATCGGTCGCCGTGCGGAACCGGATCGAGTGCAAAAGTAGCGGCCTTATATAAGAAAGGCAAGCTGAAGCTTAATGAGGAGTTTGTTTATGAGAGTATTACAGGCTCTTTATTCCGGGCGAAAGTTTGGAAAGAAACGCGGGCTGGCGAATTTGATGCAGTCATTCCCAAAATTACCGGCAGTGCATATATAACGGGAATACATGAAATGATCTTGAATTCAAACGATCCATTTAAATATGGATTCCGGTTACATGAAATATAAGGAGATCTGTAAAATGGGAGAGCAGCGATATGTTTATCCCCTAAAACAGCATATTGGCGTACCGAGCGAATGCGTAGTACAAGTCGGACAGAGCGTCAAAAAGGGGAGCCTGCTGGCGCGAATTCCCACCGGATGTTTGTCGGCAAATTTGCATTCAAGCGTATATGGCGAAGTAGTTGCGATTACAGAGACAGCGATAGAAATTCAGGCAACCGCGCAGCAGCCGGATGAATTTGTTCCGATTGACGGTTGCTCGGTTCGGGAACTGATAGAAAATGCCGGGATTGTCGGCATGGGGGGCGCAGGATTTCCCACCCATGTGAAATTAGGGGTGCCATTGGAAAAAGGCGGTTGCGTGATTGTGAATGCTGCCGAGTGTGAGCCGATCCTTTCCCATAATATTACTCGTATTGAAAAAATGCCCGATCTGTTATATCGAGGGCTGTTATATGCAATGGAGACAGTAGAAGCCAAACAGGGAATCATCGCTATAAAGGCAAAACATGAAACAGCGATTCAGTACTTAAAGGATGTCATCGGGTCAGACGATAGAATTAAGATTGCTTTACTGCCCGACTTGTACCCTATGGGAGAAGAACGTGCAATTCTACGGGAAACATTAGGCATTTTGCTTAAACCGGGACAATTGCCGCTTGCTGCCAATACTGTCGTCGTGAATGCGGAGACTACATGCCGTATTGCCGAAGCGGTAGAGTTGAAAAAGCCTTGTATCTGTAAAGATGTTACGATTGCCGGCGTGCTGCGAGGTAATCCTGAGCAGATTTATCTGGATGTCCCATTGGGAACACTGGTCGAAAATCTGCTTGAACGTAGCGGTGGAACAGAACACGACTATGGAGAAATTCTTATGGGCGGTCCCTTTACGGGATACGCAACGGAACTCGGCGTTCCTGTTATAAAAACCAGCGGCGGCATTTTGGTTACGATGCCGTTTTTAAAGGAACAGCGTCCGATAGGATTGTTAGTATGTGCTTGCGGTGCCAGCCAAAAACGCATGGAAGAGATTGCTGCTCAGATGGAGGCGCCTATCGTCGCAATAGAAGCTTGTAAACAGGCCGAAGAAATGGGAAATGGAATGCTGAAATGCCGGAATCCGGGATGTTGTCCGGGGCAAGCCGAGACTGTGTTGAGATTAAAGAAAGCCGGTGCCAAAGTGCTGCTGATTGGGAATTGTACAGATTGTACCAATACTGTTATGGCGCTGGTGCCAAAATTGCACTTGCCGGTATATCACACAACAGATCATGTCTTACGTGCTGTACATAGTCCCTTGATACGAAAAATGAAATTGAGAGGCTAGATCAGTAAACTAAAACTCGCAAAAGGAAGTGTTCTTTATGTCTATTACAATGGAAACAGTACAGGCACATTTGAAGGATGCTGCTGTTTTATGCTGCTTAACCCGGCAAGGCACTGTCATCAGCCCGGCTGAGCTCGAAGATCCGGTTGTATTTGCCGACTTGGAAGACTCCGGCCTTTTGACTTTGGACGATCATGTTTTGACCATTGAAGAGGCGTTGGGGACCACGTTGAAGAAAGACTGTGACGGGCTTACGCCTTTGACGCCGGAACTTGTTGAGGGCCTTGCCGTTTCAATAAAGCATGAAAAAACGGCACCGCTTAAAGTGTCGGCGGCAAGCTCTATTCAGGTAAAAATTGAGAAGATGGAAGGCATTACTCTGGAACTGCCAATGGCGATGACGGACGTATTCAAAGGAAAGATGGGAATTGGCAAACCGGCTGAACCGCCTTGTGAAGATAAAGTGATTCGTACAGTAAAGCAAAGAGAATATGCTGTAAAAGAAGTTATTTTGGCGGACGAAACGAGCTATAAAGATGGCGTACTTTCAGTAAATCAGGACTTGATTGAACAAGCGACAGCGGTTGATCCCCTTGTAAAGGAAGTAAAAGTAACGATTGTTACGCCGGATAAACGTCATGTATATAGTAATACGATTATGGATGTTATTCCGGTTGCCACAAAGGTTGAGGGGAAAATTGGCACTGGAATTACCAATGTGCTGACGGGTGTCGTATTTGTATTGACGGGAATGGATGAAGCGGGTGTTCAGATTCATGAGTTTGGCTCTTGCGAAGGATATTTGGATGAAAAAATCCGCTATGGACGTCCGGGATGCCCGGACGCTGAAGATATTATGGTTTGCGTCGATGTCAAAATTGAGAAAAATACAGGGATGGAGCGGCGAGGACCGTTTGCGGCGCATTGTGCCGGTGATTATATCATCCAGGACATTCGCGAACATATCAAAGATTTGAGCGGACAAAGCTGTGTAGACGAGAAAACATATCAGGATGTCGATCGTAAAGGCCGCCCACGGGTGGTGTTAGTCAAAGAAATTATGGGGCAGGGAGCAATGCATGATAATCTGCTGGTGCCGACAGAACCGGCCGGTGTGAAGGGCGGGCATAAAAATGTAGACTTGGGCAATGTGCCGGTGGTGTTGTCCGCCAATGAAGTAAGAGACGGCGGAATTCATGCACTGGCGTGCATCGGTCCGGCAACTAAGGAAATTACCCGTCATTTCTTCCGTGAACCGCTGGTGAATGCGTTGGCGGACGATAAAGAACTGAATCTTGTCGGTGTTGTCTTTATTGGTTCACCCCAGGTTAACGATGAAAAATTATATGTTTCCGAGCGGTTAGGCGCTTTGGTCGAGACGATGGGTGTTGCAGGCGCTATTATTACGACGGAAGGGTTCGGCAACAATCATATC
>JBDKTO010000094.1 GCA_039680175.1 Veillonellales bacterium
CCGACCTGATGATGCTGGCGCCCGAAGAGACCGAGCGCTCCATCACCCGCCTGGCGCAGCTCGCCCGCGCCACCGGCATCCATTTGATCATCGCCACCCAGCGCCCCTCGGTGGACGTGGTCACCGGGCTGATCAAAGCCAACTTCCCCGCGCGCATCGCCTTCGCCGTCGCTTCCGGCGTCGACAGCCGCGTCATCCTCGACCAGCCCGGCGCTGAAAAGCTGCTGGGCAAGGGCGACATGCTCTTCCAGGCACCCGATGCTTCATCGCCGGTGCGCCTGCAGGGCGCCTACGTGGCGGACGGCGAGATCCAGCGCCTGGTGGAAAACTGGCGCCTGATCGCCATGAACGACGGCGGCAATGCCAGGCTCACCGAGCAACTCATCATGGATACCGGCGTCCCCGGCGGTGTGCCGCTGAAGCAGGGCGCGCTGTTTGGCGATTCCGATGGTCAGCAAGCGGACCCCATGCTCAAGGAAGCCGTGGAACTGGTGCGGCGTGAAGGACGCGCCAGCATTTCGATGCTCCAGCGCCGCTTGAGGGTGGGCTACACCCGCGCCGCGCGCCTGATCGATTCCATGGAGGACCAGGGCATCATCGGCCCGCAGGTCATCGGCTCGCAGGTGCGCGAAGTGCTGGATTACGGTCAGACCGTGCCGCCGAGAGAAGAGTGAGCAGGGATTAGGGATTAGGGATTAGTGAACAGGAAGAACAAGAGCAAGTTCCCGCCCCGGACCGCATTTGGAGCCGGGGCGATTTGTTTTTAAAAACGAATAAAAACGAATCAAACCCTAATTGAGCAGGATTTGAGGTTATTGGGGGGTGGGCGATGCAAATATTAAGGTACAATGTGACAGGATTATTATAGCACGTATGTTCTATTTGTCAAGGGGTTTGGGGGAAATTTTAAGGGTTTTCCAAATATTTCTCGTAATTGCTACAACTTTTATTTTCCCATTTACAGTGAACAGCGATGTTCGCAATAAAAAAGTGCGTTCAAAATCGAATCCACCTTAAACTTTAACTATGACAGGATTTATGACAATCAGATCCGGCGTATACATCTAATTCCGGTGTAACACTTGTATTAGAACAACACATCATGGTAAAGGTGTTTCATGGTGAATTGTTGATTAATAGATATAATTTAACTGTCGGCATAATCCTGGAACGGTAAGGGGTTTATCAAGGAATTAGTTGACTGGAACAAGTGTCAAGATAGAGATGGGGTCAGGGGAGAGTTCATTTGAAAAAACCATTATCATCAGTTAGGAAATTTTACTTCCTAGATTATTTCTACGTATTGTTGAAAAGCATTGAGAAGTTTTCTGAACAAGATCAGATCTTTGAACTGTTCAAGAGCCTAAAGCAAGAACATAGGCTTGGGGAATCAAAATACAAAAAACTGACTGCGGATGCACAAAACCTTTCAAGAGTGCAGTTGGTCAAGTATCAATATACTTTTGAAAAAGTAATCGCTGAATCACTAGAATACGATCTAATAATTCAGGAAAGTGGGAAATTCCAATTAACTGAAATTGGAAAGAAATTAATTGAGCAATATAACGATGGATTCGAAAGTTTTGCTATTTCGTTATTTAAGCTGATGGAGTCCAAATACGAAGCTTTTAGGTACATAATTGATCTGTTATATAAGTCAGGTAAGGCTAAATCCGGTTTATTTATTCTTCCGGTGTATTCTCCATTGCAGTTGGGTTTTGACCGATCAGAAATCAAAACAACTAAAGATATTTGGAGATACTCTGAAGCGTTAGGAAAAAAACTAGAACAAGATATTTCAAAATATCTTGGAGAACAAAGAAATTTATCAACAGGAAGCAAGACACTGATGGAGATTTTGATAAAGGATGAATTAATTTCTTCAGAATACTTGACAGAATTTTCCCCAATAAAATACAACGCCATTATTTCACGATTTAGGGACTATTGGGTAAAGTATTTCCTGCAAGAGATCTACCATTATGAATACTACTTAACTTCATTTGAAATCTGGACGTACCGCGCAAAACAAATAGGGATTATTCATGCAACAGAATTTTACCCATATTTTAATGGCAAAATTGTTTATCCTACTGCTGTTGTTGTTAAAACGACAGAATCGAAGGATTTTCAAAAAATCTACACATATTCAGATGGTTACTCATTGTTTTTACACAAACCTGATATAGAAACAAGCCAAAATCAGTTTGTGGATTTCCTTGTTAGCGCATACTATGACTTGCGACGAACGAATAGGAGCTATTTCATTAGCTTGGCTGCCCTAAAAGAGATGGTTTGCTATAACATGAAAATCTCTGAATATGTTTTCCAGGAACTTCTAGATGCGGTTTACCGTGCAAATTTATCAGGAAACCTGAAAATAAAGATCTCTTTAGAGGTTGATCGCCTACCAGAAGAGACAAAAGCAATGTATCTAAAACAAGAACCTGTTATGGTAGATGGACGATTTCGAAATATTATTGCCATTGATGTAGCGAGAGGAGATAGGTGATGAGCAATCTTTTGAAGAAACCCACCCAGTTACAAAATTATGAATCTATAGGGACATATGAACGGTTTAATCTCAGCGAAAATCCGTTTCCTTCCGAGCCTACAGTAAATAAAGAATCTACCGACAAACGTATCAATGGGAATATTTATGAGATGCAAATACGCGAACACGAATATGAGCAAATCTTGACGAACTTTATTAAGCAACCTCAAAACAACCCAAATCACATAAGATTAGGCTACATTATCGACAGTTCATATATCGGACGTGGAAATGGAAAGTCTGCATTTCTACTTAATTTGTTACACACAATCAACAGAGAATATAGTTTGGATTTATCAGATGAACAAAATAAATGTTTTGCAATATATGTCTCACCAGAACCAGGTGGTAGGACCAAGACATTTATCGGTTTTATTGACGCAATTTTCGATTCAATCTTAAAAAGTCAGATAATTTCTGTATGTTTAGCGACACTTAGGTTGGAAGCAATAAACAAACTACATCCAGAGCTAAATTTTGGCCATTTCAGTGAATCAGAGTTGGTTCAGCACCTTAATGATCCTGCATGGTTTGAGAATAATTCGATTTCTTCCAGCTCTGTTCAAAGTGAGATTTTAAATGATGTTCATTTGCAAGATTTGCCAAGTGATTTCCCCATATTTAGTGGCAGAAATACTTTTTACCCAACTTTCATGACACAAAAGGATTTTGAAAATTATTTTAGGGAGCTAAAAAAGCCAAAAGAGAAAATCGACTTCATTTTTACTCATTTAGTTAAATTCTTTCTCGCTGCAAATTTTAATGGCGCTTATGTTCTTGTCGATGATTTTGAGAGAATTCCCGATTTCCAGAGTTCCCGCCAGAAAAAAGATTTTGCATTAGAGTTGCGATCATGCTTATTCGATGGTTATTATACAAACGCTAAGTTGGGTTTTTACAACTTAATACTTGTTCTGCACGCAGGGGTACCGAGGTTGATTAGTGACGCATGGGCTTCTTCAGGAATGGAAAATCGTGCACCGATAAACCAACTTAATTATAAACACATAATCAGCTTTGAAAAACTTACTAAGGAACATGTGGCATTGTTGCTAAAGAAATATCTCACGGAATATAGGATTGATCCGAATAAATCTGATGGATTGTCACCCTTTACTGAGGGTGCTGTTCATCAAATTGGAGAATTGTCAGAGTTTAATGCCGCGAAAATCTTAAGAATGGCTTATGAGCTACTCGAAAAAGCTGCCGGTATTCCAACACAAAAACTAATTGACGAAAATTTCATTCTTGACAACAGGGGATTGTGGGAAACTGGAGATGAGCCTGAACATAACATTGATATTGCAAAGACAACTGACCTTTTGAGTAAAGCTATGGGCCAGGAAAAGGAATGAAAGACTGCCTAACCCAGCATGAGCTTTGTGATTTACTTAATCACAAGATTCACCAAATTTCAATTAATGACGACCTTGCAAACCGATGTATTCTCGCCGACCAATGGAGCCAACCCATAGGTGTATTGACATATCTACTTGCGAGGGTTTTGGAAAACAACGATACGGGCAATAAAGAAGACTGCGTCAGGTATATTGAAATGTTTTATTATTTATCCGAGACTATGTATTTGGAAGTTCAAGAAATTGACCATATTTTTATTACGACTTTACTCAATACCTTAAGGCAACCTTACCTGACAATCGAAGATGAATTGGTTGAGCTGCATACTACGATGATGAATCATGACTACCATAGAGTTATTCGTTATTGATACGAATACCATAATCAGATATTTCCATGATGTTTTCCACGAAGATGTAGAGTTATCGAATCGGACGAGGAGGTTAGTTCAAGCTGCCTTAAATCCATTTGAAGAAAATATAAAGCTAAGTATTCCTTCAATTGTATTTGTAGAAATCTATGAAAAATGGCTTAAGAACGAGGAGTTTTCAAAGAAATTTCATTATGAGGTATTTTTACCCATAAAAGAATCCCCTAATATTGAGATAAAACCAATTGACAAGGAAGTATTATTTGAACTGTTGAAGATTTCAGGTTCTTTAGAACATCATGACCTTCACGATAAGATTGTATTAGCGTCTGCTATGTCGTTACAATGTAAATTAGTCACTTCTGATACAAAGCTAATCCAATATGTAGAGGAAACTCGCATCATTCCTGAAGTAATTAATTGACGGTTATACGCCTGATATTTCTTAACTTATGAATTACACACACCAGGTTGCTAATTATTGTTTTTCCTCATTGTGTAATTTTTATTATGCTAAAACAAATCTCAAAACTTCGTAAGTTGGACCTGAAATAAAAACTAAAACTCTACACTTACGTTTTCTGAGTCCCTTTCGACTGAACTAGATGGAACACCGCTATCGACTCTTGAAACCTTTATCCCTCGGAAAACGGTATACTGGTGCAGTACCTCACTCCCCCCTTACCAAAAGGACTACCATGACCAAGCTCATCACCTACACGCTCACCACATTCCTGATCGGTCTGCTCATTCTTGGGCCGCTGCTTTTTCTGCCCGCCGGCACCTTTGTCTACTGGCAGGCATGGGTCTTCATTGCAGTGTTCCTGGTGTGTGTCAACGGCATCGGGGTGTACCTCTCGCTCAAGGGTCCGGCACTGCTGGAACGGCGCAGGAATGTGGGTCCGGCCAAAGAGCAACGCCCGGGTCAGCGCATAGTGATGGCGCTGGCGATTGACCTAGTAGATGGTGACCAATTTGTGGAAATGCTCAAGCGATTTTCACTGGGGGTTATTACAAAAAGGGTCGAAGTTGAGCAGGTATCGGTTGATAAGAACTGGTTCCTTGCAATCTAATTTCTCCAAAAGGGGGATATATCGAATGTCTATATATGAATTCTGGCAAACCGTTTTATCAAATGGTATCGCTACCCTGGTTGCAGGGACCATTTTAGGATTGATTGGTGGGATTTATTTTGACAGAAGGTTTGCAAAACAAGACAAAAATGTACAAATATCGGGTGAAATGTTGAAAAGTGAAAATCGTGCTTTGGAGTTCATGAAAACAATCAAAATAGAGGTCGATGACATCTATTTGCATTTGGAAATCATTATCGAACGGTTCACCAAGCAAAAATATCCGTATTTATCATTTGATACTTCATTCTGGCAGGTCTTATTAACCAGTGGCGAAATACCAACGCAATTTTCTCCCACGCTCTTACATGCCTTAACTATTTTTTATTCCCATGCTAGCCAATGCAATCAATTATCTGACAAGATCAGTATGGCAGTTGTCCATGGGAATTTGTCGGCCGCAAATACATTTTTGGAAGAGCAGATCAAAGCATTACATAGTCTTAATAATCTAAATAGTGGGAGCAATCTTGTCACTTTATTGAATCAAGCTATTGCTGAAAAGGAAAAAACCATCAACCTTTTGAAATTTGAACATGAAAGATGGTCAAAATAATCTATGCCATTCTTTCGGTTTCCTTTATTACCTTAAAATTTCCATTAACCCCTTGACAATTAGAACATGTGTGCTATAATATTATTGTGCACATTTGTTCTTTACCATTCCTCCATAGTACCTCCCCCGTCGAATGACCTCGATTCGTTAGCGGTCTTTCATGACCCTGACGATGCATTTCGTCACGGGCGCACCCCCGAGCGGTGGTTGCGGTCTTTGCACCCCTGAGCGAAGCGAATGGGGTTGCGAGAGGGGTTTTATTCGTTTTTATTCGTTTTTTAAAACGAATGCCGGGC
>JBDKTO010000095.1 GCA_039680175.1 Veillonellales bacterium
TTCTAAAACTAAATGACATTTTTTCTTAAGCTTTCTGGCGCGCAATATGAAATTTTATACATAATTTTATAAAGTGCTTTTTCCAGAAATAAATGCGGAAAATTCCGAGACTATTTGCGCGCTTATAGGTGCTGACTTTTAACGATTGTATTTATGAAACACAAAAACGCGGAGTGGAGTACACATGTTGCTCAAAGAATTGAAATACTGATGACTACGATAAGGAAATGAATCTTGCTTAAAAATATGGCCTCCCCAAAATAATTGGCCTATCAGGAACTGTTTTAATGTTCTCAATGTAAAACGGCTGTAAATAAGCAGAAATGATGTTAAATACTTACGGAAAATCGAGTTTCCCCATTTTCCCCATTAGAATTAAGACCATGTTATATAGAGAAATCACCAAAATTGGGGAAATTGGGGAAGGTTTTTCCTTTTATTATAAGGAAGGCATCGTTGCAGTAAGATACCACTTTAATTAAGTTAATCAATCATGAACAGTACATTGACAACTTGGAGCGGGGCAGGTTGATTTTACCTTTAGGGTGCAGATCCAGCGTAGGAGCATGATTGACGTTCCACTTAGGGATAGGCAGAATGAACAATTTAGGTCCAATGATGCCGCATAAAGCTGATGTGGAATCCCAACGGCCAGGGTATGGAAACGAACGCGGTTTGTCTGCCGTACCCCAAAGCACATCATTACCACTATAGATTATAAGGGCGGGAAAAGAATGACAACAAATATTGAGGGCTCAGATATATATAATATACTGCCGGAAACCATGAAATTGATTGAACAGAGACAAAAAGAGATTGCTAATTTTGGGTGGATGGATTTGGTAAAAGAGTTTACCAGAATAAGTGACCAGTTTCTTTTTGATGGCGAAAGTCATCTACATCATAAGGATTATTATGATACGGCATGCCGCTTCGATGAGAGAAAAGACCAAATTCATTTTGTAAAAGGAATAATTATGGACGCTGAATCTTTTGATGATTTGGCTATTCGAATAAAAAATGCAAACAGTGATTTACTTTTAGATGGTACAAATATTTATGGACAATTAGCTAACAAAATCAAATATTTAGATATTTACTTCGGAATAGAAAAAGTTGAACGAGAAGAACTTAAATCCGCTGATCTTGCCATATTACATATTTTATACAAAGTCTTTAACGATGAAAATTTACCTAGCGTAATATTGGATCGTGCTAAAAGTTCTACGTTTTTGCGATTTTATCATAATCAATATAATCCTTATTCTGAGGTAATACTTTTTATAAGATCATGCTTTTTGCAACAAATAGGATTTAAAGAGGCTTGGAATATTGAATATGTAAGAGGTTTAATTTATTCAGCTTTAAATGCAACAGAAGACATGTTTTATGACAATATTAAAAAGATTGTATCAAATATGGATAAGGAAAAAGAAAGGCTATTATTAGATAATTCTGTGGAAAGCGCTGTGCGTAAAAAACTATGTGATTATATAAGTAGCTTTCTAGAGGGCGAGGTGAGTAAGGAGTATAAATGGAACGATCCTGTATCGGATAATTTGACAAAAGATGAAGTTGATTTTGTATGCGCTTACTTTCATTTTATAACCTTAGGGATTGAAGATGTAATAAATAAGCCGCTTATTATATTAAATAATACAAAGGCATTTATAAAGCGGTTGGATAGAGGATTCAATTTTTTACCAAATTTTAAAGAATGGTTTGATTATAAAAGTTTGGGGCAATTTGTAAAAAGTAATTCATTATATATTGCCCAATTTATTGCCGATGAAGAGTTAGATTTAGTAATAGACCAAAAAGAATTAGAAAAAAGGAAGAACAATATTGAAAATCATTGCGATAATTATATAAAGTTATGTAAATTTATGTATGATGCTAATTTTTTAAGAAATATTAATAGTACAAAATTTTTAATTTTCATATATTTATACGAGAAGTGTAGTAGGGATGGAATTATGTTCAAAAAAGAAGGTTATAGAGGAGGAAAGGTGAGCAGAAATAGTATTTCAATGAAGGCAGTTTTCAGATACGTAAGTGAAAGGGTCGACCTTGATTTTCTTAAACTGGGTGAGGACCTTTCAAAGTATATTAAAGACCAAATAAATGGGAAAAATCAGATTAGCTATAGTGATTTCTTGAAGCAACAAGAAGAAAAGGATATTGGTCGGCATAAGCGAATAACGGCAGCTAATCAACTTATTGATGATGACGAAGTGACAAAGATAAAAGGAGTCATTGCTTTCGCAAATACAGTAGAGTCACTTTATCATAGAGAAAGTAAAGCCTTAATTAAAAGTAGAAAGAGAATGAGAAGTTACTTATTTGAATATTTAAAAAGGAATATACCGCTGTTGAAACAGAAGAATTTTCCAGTTAAGCGATTAACAGATTTAAAGGAAAAAATTTTCCCTCAAATGCTTCTGTGGAATATTATGGAATTTGAATTAAGACATTGTAAAATAAAAAAATGATCGATAGAACTCCACCTTGCGTTATTCGCAAGGTGTTTTTTTTGCCATAAAAAATGTCAAAGTCGTATAAATAGGCTGGACTAAAAGAAAAGCATATACTCAAAATATAGCCCAATATTGACGTCAATACGAATGGCTAATTTTAATCAGGAGGGGGATGTGTTTAATTGGAAAGAGACAATTGCATATTTGTTCCACCAGCTACCATACCATCATCACCATATAAGAAAGGAAAGATAGTTAGGTTGCCGGAGCTAGAAGTGAGAAAAGGTATTACAGTAGCTGATATAAGTACAACGTTTGTACCGCCTAGCGAATTTAATTCACCATTTAAAAGCATGGTAGAATATGAAGAACAAACGGGGATGCGTCTAATTCGACTACTTCCCAAGCGGCAAACAAAAACTATGCCGAAGCAAATTGGTAGTATATCAATAAAGTCTAGCGATAAATTTATTCGGCAATCAAACGGCTTATGGTGCGATGTACAAGGAAAGCCGAGACGGATTTGTAACTTTTACATCAATATTCGTGAAATTATAGTTCACAAAAAATACTATGGAAGTGAACGGAACTTTATCAGCTTTGATATTATTACCCAAAGTGGCAATTTGGAAGAAGATGAGATGCCGCTCGCTGAGTATAAAAAAATGCTCTATAAGCTAACTAATGATTATCCGCAGCTTTTTGTAAATCCCCAGTTTAATAACGCAGCTAATTATTTTCTGGAATATTCATCTATGATATATGCCGAGGCATTAGATACCATGAAGAAAAAAGTAGTTTACGATTATCACGGCTGGGAGAATGTTGACGGAAAGACAGTTTATTTGTCTAAGGCTTTACCCTATTGTAATGCCGAAGCTTATGTGCCAAGAGTCGATCCCAACAGGGCATCCCAGATTTATATGACAGGCCAATCATTTTTGGCCATTGGTAAGCAAGTCTTGTCGGATGATGGTTCAGTAAACTTGCTTGCCACTTTAAAGCAAATCTTACCCATTTTTCTTTACGCCCATGCAGGATATACGGCTAAGGTTTTTAAAGATGCCGGAGCTGATTTGCAATTTGTTTTGGCAATTATCGGGCAAACGGGCAGCTTTAAAACATCTGTCAGTAAGACGATATTTGAAGTCTTCAATACAAAGCCAATGCTCAACTTCCAGTCAACTCCCCGGGCAATAGAACTATACCGCGATTCTTGCCGTGATATGATTATGCTTCTGGATGACATATTCAGCTGCAAGGATAAAGAATCGATGGAAAAGTTTGAGAGGATACTCCGATGCTTTGGCGACGGGGTTGCGAAAGCAAAGTCGGATATCACTTCAAACAAGATTGAGCAATTTGATGTTCGCGGTGGCTGTGTTATTACTGCCGAAAATGATTTGGCACGTCAACAATCATCACACTTAAGGTTTCTAACAGTTCACGTTGATAACCATAGCTTTTCTGGCGAAGAATTAAAAAAATGGCAAATGGACGAATTGTTTTCAAAACGAAATTGTACATGGTCTAAGCTTCAGGAGTACTTTAGCCTATATATTCAATACCTATCCACGAATTATGATGCTGTAGTTGATAGGATAATGCACTTTGAACCACCTATATTGGAGTTAGAATTCCCGCGACTGCAAACCAATTATAAATGTATGGCAGCTTTAGCAAGATTAGTTCTTGATTGTGGTATTCATTCGTCAGCATTGTCAGCACAGGAAGCGGAACGACTTTATCACCAATGGATCTTAGTGATTCAGGAAGTGATTCTTGAAAATCAGCGCGAGAGTAAAGTGAGTGCGCCGTATAAGCTTTATTCATACGCCGTAAACCAAGGCCTTGGCACCGGAATGCTGGTTTTAGCAGCAAATAAAAACCTGTACGCTTCGGACAATTCGAATATGTACGGAGGGTTTATTAACTCAAAAAATGCGACGTATGTTCTTAATCCAGATAAGTGCTTTGAGTTCGTTGAAAAGTTCTATCAAAAGAAGGGTGGATCGTTTCAAGCTTCTGATACAGCAGTATACAGGGAACTATTAGAGAACGGGATAAGCCTGGGGTACAACGAGGCTTACAAGACAAAAACGGGTGAAACAGCAACTCGACAACGTTATCTAAAAAAAGTGCAGATTAATGGAATTCAAACGACCATGTTAATAGTAAAAATATCCAATTTCAACCAACTGGTTAACAATTTATAGTAAAGGGTGATTAATTATGAGTTTTGATTTACAAACAATCGTTGAGCGCATAATGCCGCCTATGCATTTTGCATTGATAACTCCTCAGAATGCAGCTGTAGTAGAGACTGCCAATGATTTATGGGCTGCGCTTGTCAACCGTAGGAGATTTGAGTGCTTACTTTTTGCTTCACCTGATGTGAGTTTCTTACATCAATTGGTGGGACAGAAATACCCGCCATTATATTTTCAAAACATTACTGCTGATGGAGCGGTGGCTCGGTTAGCAATTCCAATTGATTGTACGATGTACTTCGCGATGGAAGATGACTGTCAAGTAGTTAATCCCTTAGAAAATCCAAGTGCTATGGGTGTAACGCATGCATGCGTTACACCGACTACTTGTAATAATGGTTGTTGGGCTGTGTCGGGCTTAAACGGCTTTTGTGTAGCAGAAGGTATGGCCGAAGTTATTTCTATATTGAGTAGTTATAGATTGAAAGAGCCAACGGCTATTTGGTGCGAAGATCTCTTAATGGGGAGGTTTAAGGCACGTGAAAGCTATGTTAACAGGTTTTACCAACGTTATGATTTTCGGCATGAAATCATTAGTTGGATACCTATGGATCTGGATTGTTATATTGACGAAGCTTTTGATCAGAGAGAACATCGACGCCAGAAGAACCAAACTAGGCTATTTGATTTATATGAAAAAGGCTTTTAGCAGAAAAATATATAGTGGAGTGTCAAGATATCATTATGAGACGTTTTTAACTTACAAATTTTATTTACGAAGGAGGATTTTTGATGAAAAGTAAGTCTTCTAATCCTAAGTTGTTATACTCAATTAAGGAAATAATGGAAATAATCCCCATAAGCAAAAGCGGTCTCTATGCCGCAATAAAAAAAGATTTAATTCCACATAAAAAAATTGGTGGTAGAGTGTTCATTTTGGCTAGTTTTGTTGATGATCTCTCGCCATCATCCCAAAAGCACGGAGCATAAATTGACAGTGGGGCTGATCTTTAAACAAGGTCGGCCCCACTAGTTGATTAGAAGAGGTTGGGTTAGAAATTTCAGATTGAGTCGGTCGCCAGAAACGGGCCAAAGTCTCGACTGTGCTATCGAACGTTTTTGTTCTGCTGTCAGCGTATTACATCAGAATTGGACTGTTGAATTGCCGTAATAATATGTCGTGCGAAAGGTCGGCTACCCAACTAAAGGGTAACCATTTAATTGATTCGTTTTTAGGGGGAGAGACAATGATAAAACGCGGACATGGTGAAGGCACCATATACGAAGATAAATTACGAGGGTTGTGGATTTGCGAAAGAACGTATTCTGACCGGGAAACCGGCAAAACCAAGCGTAAGAAGTTTGCAGCTAAAAGCCGAAAGATGGCCGTAGTTAAGGCAAAAAAGTTTATTCAGGATATTGAAAGTGGTCTCTTGGCTGAAGCCTCTAAAGTGACTGTTGGAGATTGGGTATATCGGTGGTTGAACGATTACGTAAAAATTAGGGTCCGACCAAGAACTTGGGAAAAGTATAAAAGCTGTCTCGAATGCTATATTTTACCAAGGTTTAAAGATACATTACTAAAAAATCTAAAGGCTCCTGATGTTCAACGGCACTTTAACAGGCTGTTAGAAAAAGGACGCCAAGATGGTGAAAAGCTCTCTTCTTCAACTGTTCGGGGAACAAGACGATACTTTACAATGTGTATTGACGGGGCGATTAAGGCTGGTCTGCTTACTCATAATGTCGTAAAGCAGACAGAACCGCCCAAATTGGTAAAAAAAGAAATTATGGTCCTTGAGCCGGAGCAGGCAGAAAATTTAATTAGTCGGGCAAAAATAATTAAAAGTCCATTTATGAAAAAGATAATGCCAATGGTATTACAGTTGGCTCTCCACACGGGCATGAGGCAAGGAGAACTATTTGGATTAAAGTGGACGGATATAGATTTCAATGTAGGCTGCATATACGTTAAGCGGTCCTTGGCATATGTTTCCGGACGGGGTTTTATTCTTCAAGACCCTAAAACAAAATCCAGCAGAAGAAAAATTCCGGTTATGCAAGATGATGTTGCGGCTTTACTTCAATATCAGGCTTGGCAGGATTCGTATAAGGATGAATTGGGTGATAAATATTTGAGTCATGAGCTTGTATTCAGCAATATGTTCGGCGGTCCGCTCGACACTGGTAATTTTGTTAGCCGTTATTTTAAACCTTTATTAAAAGAAGTAGGCATTAAAGACGGTTTTACTTTTCACGATTTGCGTCATACACATGCTACCATATTATTGCGTGAGGGAGTGAATCCGAAAATCGTACAGGAACGTTTGGGCCATAGCACCGTTACGCTTACCCTTGACCTTTACAGTCATGTGCTTCCCGATATGCAGGGGGTAGCTGTAGAGGCGTTAGAAAAAGCATTTGCGAACGACAAGACTGCGAGTAGTAAAAAAGATAATATGTCTAATAAGTCTACTGAATTCTAAGCATTCCATACAGTTTTGCCCCACTTTTTGCCCCACTAAGCACAAAAAAGCCTTCCGACAAACGCCGGAAGGCTTGAATTTACTGGAGCGGGTAACGAGATTCGAACTCGCGACCCACGGCTTGGGAAGCCGGTACTCTACCACTGAGCTACACCCGCTCGCTATAAGAGAATGGTACGGGGAATGAGTCGGTGCTTTGCGCTATTTTAGAGCTGACAAATTATCTGTATGACTATTCCAACGTTACATAGTATACCATAAAAAATCAGCCGTATCAAGGCCCTGATAAGTTCCTCACGGTACGCTGACACAATAGTCTAGTCTGTCCCGTGCTTTTTTGGACTGCAAGAAGGGTAATGTGAAGTTCAGACGGCTGAAAACATGGTACTTTTGCTCCGTATATGAAATTTTAAGAGAACTATCTGCTTCCTAATGCAATCAGTATACCATCTAATTTCAGCAATGACAAGGTTTTGAAGGCGTTTATTATTCGCTTCTTGGTATACTGTGTATCATTTTATTGGGCCGATGGATGTTTATTATGTAGACTTTGTGTAACATAATATTCCTAATACGAATTCGTAGATTCCAGGGCCTTTAGCATTCGGTTGCTGGTTAAAATTATTTTATATTTTGGGAAAAACATCAATCTTAAAAATTAATGTAATATAAACTTGACAATATGAGCAGTATATTTTACAATTATGATGTAAATAAATTTTAGATGGGGATGAAAATGACTAAATCAACAATGCAATTAAAAATTTCCAACCGGTTACACGTTATTCGAGCGGAACATAAAATTACCCAAGAGCAATTGGCTAGAGAGATAGGAGTTACGCGAGCAACAATTGTTGCTATTGAAGGAGGTGGATATAATCCATCTTTAGAACTCGCTTTTCGTATAGCGAGGTATTTTAACACAGATATTAATAATATTTTTTCGGTTGAGGAGGAAGTAGGGTGAAAAAAATTGATACAGTTTTACTAAAAATTTTTTTATATGAGGTACCAATACTAATGCTCTATTTTATTTCTCTTTTTATTTTTGGTTTGGAAAAAGCGGCTCAATCCAATGTTTATGCAAAGGTTTGGTATGATTTTGGCGGATTGATTGTTTTTGGTTCCTGGATGGTTATTTCTCTTTTCTTAAGTGTTAGGCTGATGATATCGGCAGCTTTTAGAGAAAAGGTATTATCTAAAATTACATTTCTCAAGGAACGAGATGAACGCGAAATTATTTTGACAGGACAGGCAGCAAAAACCACAATGTTGACTACACTCGCTGTTTTAATATTTTTATTCGGTTTATCATGTTTTCAAGTTTCGGTTTATCATGTACCGCCGGAGCAAGTTGTCGACGGGAAAAGCAACGTGTTGGCATTAGGTCTTAATCTTGATTTAGCAAGTAATTCACAGTGTGATGATTCCAAGAATATAGATAGAAAGGATATAGTCTCTTACAGAGGATTGCCTATTTCTAATTCATTGGTGATTTTAGGACTAATTGGTTGGCAAGTTGCATCGTACAATTACCTAATGCGCCGAGCTATGAAATGAAAGATATAAAAAGTTCTTTACTAGAGGAGCATTCCCGTTAAGTAAAAATAGTGGGTTTGAAAAAAAGAATACCTCACGTAGAATAAAAAGGGTTAACTGGCCGGTCATAAATCACCGAACTGCCTTTTCGCAGCGCGATTTTTAAAAGGTCACCGGTCAAGCTATCATAACAAATCAGCGGATGATAGCCATGAGCTGTGTAGTGATAATAGATATGGGAGTCTCTCCTTTGTTGCTAGTGTATTTTTGCGATTACATTATAACAAAGTGGAGGCTTTTTTTGCATCTTTTAGCTTCACCTATTGGTTCCTGTTGGTACGCTGAAGCAATAGTTTTGCT
>JBDKTO010000096.1 GCA_039680175.1 Veillonellales bacterium
ATATGGGAGTCTCTCCTTTGTTGCTAGTGTATTTTTGCGATTACATTATAACAAAGTGGAGGCTTTTTTTGCATCTTTTAGCTTCACCTATTGGTTCCTGTTGGTACGCTGAAGCAATAGTTTTGCTAGTCTGCTCCGTGCTTTTTTTGGACTGCAAGAAGGGTAATGACAGGTATTGTCGAAAAATAATAATAATTAAGGGACTATTAACTTTTTGATAGCAGGCAAAGAAGGTGAAGAGGGGGGTGCTCTTATGGAGAAAAAAGAGTCAGAGCGAAGTGCTTTGCAGATTACGATTGTTTACATGCTAGCCAGTATTTTATGGATTCTATTTTCGGAGAGCATTCTTCATAAGCTGTGTACCAACCTTGAAACGATAGCCTGGTTATCGGTCATTAAGGGCTGGCTTTTTGTCGGACTTACAGGCGGGATACTGTATAAACTGATTGCTCATTCCTATCATAGTTTAAAAGAAAAAAATACCACTTTGGCTAGGTTGAATGAAGAATTGCTGGCATCGGAGGAAGAATTGCGTCAGCAGTTGGAAGAATTGCTGCAGCGGGAGGAAGAAATCCGCCGACAAAATTTAGTGTTAAATTCACTGCAGGATACGGCTCTGGGGTTAATGAACCAGCGCGATTTAAAAGAATTATTAAATGATATCGCGGGAAGTGCGGCTAAGCTAATCGGTACCGAGCATGTCCATATCATTATAGCGAACGAAGCAAAGGGTGTTTTTGAAAGGAAGGTCGGACTGGGTATTTTTGCCGATCATGTATGGTGCGATATCAATCTAACGGAAGGTCTTGTCGGTCAAGTATACCGGACTGGTGAAGTGAAGACGGTTGATCAGTACCGTTTATGGGAAAACCGCCGGTGCGATTTAGTTTTTGATCAGGTGGATGCTACAGTGCAAGTGCCGCTTCGATTACAGTCTAAGGTTGTGGGAGTTCTGGGACTGGCTTTTGTTCAATCTGAAAAGAAATTTGGCAAGCATGCGTTGGCTTTGTTATCCCGCTTTGCCGAGCTGGCTTCCATCGCCTTAGAGAATGCCAACCTGCTTGCAACCTATAAGAATGAATTGATGGAACGAATACAGGCTGAAGAAGCACTTGAAATGTCTCAGGCCAATTATCAGGCGGTTTTTAATGCGGCTAACGATGGCATTTTCGTCCAGGATATCGATACCGGAAAAATTTTGGATGCAAACGAAAAATTTGGTGAAATATGTGGACGTTCCTGTAAGGAAATCATTACAGGAGGGATTGCCGGGTTTGGAACAGGCAAATTTCCTTATAGTGAGCAAGAAGCCATAGCATGGCTCTATAAGGCAGCGAAGGAAGGACCGCAGCTTTTTGAATGGAGAATTCAACATGGGATGGGAGAAGACATCTGGACGGAAGTGAATTTAAAGCGAACAAAGCTCGGCAACCAGCAGTGTATATTAGCGGTGGTTCGTGATATTTCCGATCGGAAAAAGAAAGAAGCGGAATTCCATCGGATTTATCGAAAAAACGAAGCTCTGATTAATGCCATTCCTGATTTCATGCTGCTGATTCGGCGGGACGGCACTTTTATGGATTATAAGGCGCAGAAAGATATATTGTATTTACTGCCCGAACATTTTTTAGGGAAAACGGTTGGCGATGTTATGCCCAAGGCTTTGGCGCAGCAAATTATGGCTCACATCGAAAATGCTTTCGCAACGGGTAAACTGCAGATGTTTGAATATCAGCTTCCGGTAAACCGCATTCTGCAGTATTATGAAGCTAGAATCGTGCCGAGCGGCAATGACGAAGTCTTTTCCATTATCCGTAATATCACGGATAAAAAGCGCATGGAGGAGCAACTGGAGTTTATCAGTCTCCATGATTCTTTGACCGGTTTATATAACAGGGGATATTTCGAAGAGGAAATGAAACGGCTGGGAGAGGTGCGTGATGGTGTTGCCGGACTGATCCTTTGCGATTTGGACGGGCTGAAGCTGATTAATGATACTTTGGGACATAGTATGGGCGATCAGGTGTTAAAAGTGATTGCCCATATTTTAAAAGCAGCGTTTCGTCCGGAGGATATGGTGGCGCGGATTGGCGGCGACGAATTCGCTGTGCTTCTTCCGTCAAACTCCATTCCGCTATTCGAAGCTGCCTGTCAGCGAATTTGGCAGCTAATCAAAGAATATAATAGTAAGCAGCCGATTGTACCTATCAGTTTGTCGATGGGCTTTGCTGTCAGCAAGGAAAATGCGATTGATAGTAATGCCTTATTTAAAGAAGCGGATCGCAAAATGTATCGGGAGAAATTGCACCGGCAGCAAAGCAAAAAGAGCGCTGTAGTGAAGGCGCTGATGAAGGCGCTGGAAGTCCGGGATTTTATCACCGAAGGCCATGGCGAACGGCTGCAGGGACTGGTAGCTGCGCTGGCGGCGGCTATTGGTTTACCGGAACATCAGATTGCCGACCTTCGTCTTTTGGCCCGGTTTCATGATATCGGTAAAGTGGGAATACCGGACAGCATTCTGTTTAAACCGGCTCCTCTGACAGTCGATGAATTTGCTGTCATGCAGGGACATTGCGAGATCGGTTACCGTATTGCGAAAACAGCTCCCGAACTGGAGCCTATTGCCGAGGGGATCCTGAAGCACCAGGAGTGGTGGAATGGAGAAGGATATCCTCTGGGCATCAAGGGTGGGGAGATACCGATAGAGTGTCGCATTCTGGCCATTGCCGATGCTTATGATGCCATGACTAACGATCGTCCTTATCGTAAGGCGCTGACGATGGAAGAGGCGATTGCCGAACTTCGCCAGTGCGCCGGCAAACAGTTTGATCCGGATTTAATAGAGCCGTTTATTAGGATACTGACAGAAGTGGCATGAAGCGGCCGGACCCTGTTCGCATAATGAATAGTGTATACTTGTGAAAAAATTATCAAAAGGTATTGAATTTTTCAATAATATAGACGATAATATAACTAAAGAAAGTTCCACACACATCTACTATGGAAATAATATAGAAGGAGTGTGAAAACATCATGAAAAAGATTTTTCAGTTTCTCTATCAATTTTTGGGAGTTCTCGTTTATCCTGCAATGTTTTTAGGAGCGGTTCTCATGCTGTTTGTTTCACCGATAATGTATGTTGTGGATAGTATTGCTCATTTGAAGCACAGAGCTGTAAATTAAGCTGTAGCAACAAGCAAGCATCACCGCTTGCTTGTTGGGCAGATTAGATGGTAAATCCGATAGTGGCGGGGAGGCTTTTAATAAAACCGTCTTTTTGGTAATAGTCTTTAATGGCAGTGAAGATATATTCATATACATCCTTTTGGGTATTTGGTTCTTGGATTTGAAATTCTTTGCGGCTCATTCCTATTCGGATTATAAAGTATTCTTTCATTTTTTTAAATCTGGCTGCGGCCAATATTCGATCATTTTCATCACCAGAGTGAATGTTGAGAGAAAATATCACGTCATAAAAACCATCCGGGCTGTGATTGATGGCTTTTGCCAACGGCAAAGCAGTTTCTATGTTCAGGGGATCGGTGAGGAGATGAAATTGCAGCGCATTTTCCGGACTTTGGAGAAAATCGGTTAATCCTGCGAAAAAGTTTTCTATGAAGGTAGAACAGCTTGTTTCGTATTCCTGGAGCCGGGAAGCTGCCGCCCGGTACAGCGTGCATAATTCGTCGTATTTCGCCATAAAAATTTCCCCCAATCTTTTACTCTTTACACTATGCGGCTTGCTGCGATAAATTTACACGTTACTTAAAATTTTTTATAACGAAAAAGGGAACTCTTGATCAAGAGTTCCCTTTTTGGCCTACAATGATTGGCTTAAATCCGCCGGCTTGCGTTTCCAAAGCAAAAGTTTTGCTAATTTGGCGAGGGCTGTTTTTTGACAATGAATCCCGGTTCAAGGACAGAAAGGAATAGGCGACAGCAGGGATTATCCCGGAATTGAAGAATTTTCTATATGGGTGATAGGCAATGCAGCGATGGATTATTCATGTGGACATGGATGCGTTTTTTGCTTCGGTGGAACAAAGAGACAATGACCAGCTGCGAGGGAAACCGGTCATTGTGGGCGGCTTGGGCAGCCGGGGCGTGGTATCTACAGCTTCTTATGAGGCCAGACGGCTCGGAGTTCATTCGGCCATGCCTATGGCCGAAGCCCGCCGCCTTTGCCCCCAGGGAATTTATTTACCGGGCGATCACAAAAAATACGTCCAGGTATCGGCTCGGATTCAGGATATTTTGGCGGATTTTTCGCCGGTCATTGAGCCGTTGTCTTTAGATGAAGCTTTTCTTGATATGACCGGTATGGAAAGGCTTTTTCCCGATATCGCTGCTGCGGCCCGTCAGATTAAAAAGCGCATCAGAGGGGAGCTGGAACTGACTGCTTCGGCAGGGGCCGCACCTAATAAATTTTTGGCTAAACTGGCTTCGGATTTAGAAAAGCCGGATGGCTTGGTAGTTATCCGGCCGGGAGAGGCAGCGGCAGTCTTAGAGCCCCTTTCCGTCAGTCATTTATGGGGCGTGGGAAAAGCGGCCACTGATGTTTTACATAAATTGGGAATCAAAACCATCGGTCAGCTAGCCCGGACGGATGCGGTTTTCTTAGCTCAGTACTTCGGTAAAGCGGCTTATGAAATGAACCGCCTGTCTCGTGGCCTGGATGATCGTCCGGTTATCCCCGGACGGGAGCCGAAATCAGTCGGTAAAGAGGTAACATTTGCAACTGATTTGTTGGTGCCGGAAGATATTCGCAGCCAATTGCTGCTTTTGGCGGAGAAGGTGGGCTGGCGGCTTCGCCGCAGGGGATATTTTGCCCGGACGATAACTGTTAAAATTCGCTTCGCTTCTTTTCGGACCATTACCCGCCGCCGTACGCTGACGGAACCAACCCAGTTCGATGAAGTTTTGTTTGCAACGGCTTTGGATATTTGCCAGGGTCTTTCTTTGCCGGAAGGTATACGGCTGCTGGGAATTAGTGCCGCTAACCTGCAGTCAGGCGGCGGGCAGATTTCCTTATTTGACGGGCAGTCGAAAAAACGCAGTGCGTTGTATCGGACACTGGATCAATTAAAAGCCCGGTTTGGTGAAGGGATTGTGACGAAGGGAAGCAGCAGCAAATAGACATAGCTATTGATTTTTTGGCATAGGTTGTAAGAAGGGAGAAAGTGGGGGGGTGAGGGCATATGACAGGCGAACCGGTTTGGCCGCAGCTGGATGAAGCGCAGCTGGCAGATACGGCGATTATCGGCTTGGAGGAAGATGCCGATTTCAATTGTCATGGGGATAAAACGCTCGTTATGATGAACGGTTGGGCGGAAGGTCCGGTGGCAGTGGTACTGAGGGGTGGCAGTAACGCCCAGTCGGTGTTGGAATTTTTGCAGCAGACAGGGTTGCGGGAAATTGAAATTTATCATCGGGAGGAAAAAATTCCCCAGTTGGAAGAGGTTTTTTTGTCCACAGTTGTGGCTCGGGCCCACCATATTTTTGAAAATACGAATGTATATTGGCGGCGGGATTCTTCTATTTACGAATTAGTGAAAGACATTGGTACAAAATATGGCACACTCGTATTTGGGGCACCGCTGGCTGTTTCTGAGATCCGGCATTTTTATCAAAAAATCAAAAGAATTTTTACCGGCAGCATTATCGTTGTGCGGGCTCCCCTCAAGGAAACGGAATTTGTTGAAGGCGGGGAGATTTACAAATGGGTTCGGGCCCGGACTTTTGATGGCGGTGATTTTTCTTTAGCCGGAGTGCTGCACAATTACAAAAAGAAGCGGAGCCTTAAAATTGCTGTGGTTCTCCCTACTTTAAATGAGGAAGAAACAGTGGGCAGAGTGATTCAGACAGCGCTGGAAGTGAAAAATGTCGGTTTAATTGACGAAGTTCTGCTTATTGATTCCGGCTCTGCGGATCGAACAGTGGAAATTGCCCGGTCTTATCCCATACCGGTTTATCAGCACCGGGAGATACGGCCGGATTTGGGGCGGTACAGGGGCAAGGGGGAGGCTATGTTTAAAAGTGCTTTTGTCACCGATGCGGATGTCATCGCTTGGGTGGATACGGATATAGCTACAATTACGCCTCGCTTTTTCTACGGACTGCTGGGTCCAATTCTTGCTTATCCGGAAATTCAGTTTGTCAAGGGATACTTCATCCGGCCGATTGTCGTGGAAGCCAGCGGCATGGAATTGGGAGGCGGGCGGGTGACGGAATTATTGGTGCGGCCATGGATTAATGCCTTTGTACCGGAATTGTCAGGATATATTCAACCTCTGGCCGGGACTGTGGCGATTCATAGCAATTTATTGCGCGCTATGAGAATTCCCACTCATTATGGCGTGGAAATTGCCATGCTGCTTCAGGCAGTGGCAAAGAGCGGTTTATGGTCAACCTGCCAGGTTAATCTTGGCGAAGTCATCCATCGGTCCAAAGATGTATTGGGGCTAAGCGAAATGTCATTTCAGATTTTGCAGGTTTTAAGAGAGCTTCAACGCGGCAAGGGAGAGACGGAGCAAAATAATATGCTGCGGCGGGTATTTTCTTCCGGCGGTAAATTTGAAATTGGTATCAAACGGTTTCCAACTCATTGGCGCGAATATCCGGATCACGATTAATTCCGGCGGCGGAGGCGGTATTGCAGAACCGCCAGTATTTGTTCGGGAGTTAAGCCGGTAATGTTTAAAGTGATGGCAGCGGGATGGTTTTGAATGTCGTGGCTAATGTTGCCAAGGGTAATATGGGCAGTTTCGGTCAAACTAGTGTGGGAGGTTACCATATCAGGGTGATAGCCCGAAAGAAGTATGGCATCAACTTTTTTCCCGGGGAAATGGGCGGTTTGCAGATCAATGACGGTATAGCCCTGCTGAAATAAAAAAGTAGCCAGGTTTTGGCTGTAGGATTGCAGTGCAATAATTTTTGACATAAAAACGGCGTCCTTTCCATTGCGGTTTTTGTTAGTATGTCCGCCGAAAGGAAGTTTTAGTTCATACGGAGGGTGAAATGATGAATCGGAAACGAATACTGGATGAATTTTTTGAGCTGGTGCAGATTACCTGCTCAAGCGGAGCTGAGCAGGAGGTTGGGGCGCTATTAAAGAAACGATTGTCAGAACTAAAATTAGAGGTAACCGAGGATGAGGCCGGAGAAAAAACCGGCGGTAACTGCGGCAATATTCTGGCCCGTTTGCCGGCTACGGTTGAGGGAGCGCCGAGTATTATGCTGAGCGCTCATTTGGACTGCGTAGACCCTTGCAGCGGGATTCAGCCGCAAGTGAAGGACGGGGTGATTACGTCGGCGGGGGATACTATTCTTGGTTCCGATGATAAGGCGGGGGTAGCGGTTATTATGGAAGCGCTGCGGGTGCTTGATGAATCCGGTATGCCCCACGGCGAACTGCAGGTGATTTTCACCGTATCCGAGGAAAGTGGGCTATTAGGTTCGAAAAATCTGGAGCGGCGAAAATTAACGGCAGATTTTGGCTATGCTCTGGATTCCAGCGGCAGACCAGGCAGAATCATTATTAGAGCGCCCGGGGAAAATACGATCAAGGTTGCAGTCAAAGGGAAAACAGCTCACGCCGGTATTGCGCCTGAGGAGGGAATCAATGCCATTGTTGTGGCCGGTAAGGCTCTGGCTGAACTGAAGCAGGGACGGATTGACGCTGAAACCACTGCCAATGTGGGAATTATCAAAGGCGGTCAGGCGACAAATATTGTACCGGATAAAGTGGAAATTACCTGTGAAGCTCGCAGTCATAGCATGGAGAAGCTACAGGCAGTAACGGAAGATATCAAAAAGACTTTCCAGCGGGTGGCGAAGGCTAACGGCGGTCAGGCGGACGTTCAGGTCGAAACAGATTTTCCCGCTTACCGTCTGGCGGAGGATGCGCCGGTAGCCGTATTGGCGGCACAGGCAGCGTCCGCTGTCGGACTGGGTCCCGTGCTGGAGGCGACCGGCGGCGGCAGCGACGCTAATGTATTTAACAGCCACGGCATTCCCACCGCTGTATTGGGTGTGGGCATGAGCAAAGTACATACCCGGGAGGAATATATTAAGGAAGAACATTTGTATCAAGGCGCGGCCTGGACGCTAGCCATCATTCAGGCGGCGGCAGAACTGAAAAGGCAGTAAAATAAACCCGGATGGGGAATTTCCCATTCGGGTTTATTTTACTGCAGGTTTTGTTTGCAGCGCAGGAGTCGGCAGAGGGTGTAAATCAGACGAGTATATACACCGCCGGTATGAAGTAAGGCTTGCTTGATGTTTTGCTGGCTTGGCAGTTCGGTTTTCGGGTCCGACAAATACATAGCAAACAGTCCCTGGACCACGGTGCGGGTAAATACCGGATGGGAAAGGGAGGCCGCCTGCCGCAGGGCCTGCTGCCCGAAATAGGTAAGACGGGACATTTTCTGCTGTTCACTTTCATAGTAAGATACGAAGTTCAGGTCGCCATTTTTTTCGTCTTCAACGGTATCAATAAAGTAGTCCAGCAGGATATGGAAACCGCTGATCCAGGGAAAGTAGGCGCCGGATATCCGGGTGACTTCGGCTGCTGTTAAGGCTGGACTGCCGGCAGCGGCGCAAAGGGTGAACATTCCCAGGGTGGAGCCGGTGGCAGCGGCAAATTCCCAATCGGTAATTTCGGGATAGGCGCTGCTGTGGCGGTGGATCCACTGGGCCATTTTGGCTTCCCGGAGAGATTTGTCGATATGTTTGTATGTCTGTAACTCGCTGTACAATTCAGCCAGCCGCAGCACCTCCGGTTTTACCAGTTCATAGGCCGGCAGCCGGGACGTCTGCTGCCGGCAGGTTTCAACCAAGGTCTCCAGGTAACCGCCGTCGTCTTTGAAGGGATAATATCGGTAGAAATCAGGCAGCGGTGCAGCGGGGTCAAGGGCGCAGGTCATTGCCAGGTGCAATTGGCGAAAGGCCTGTTCATCCGTAATGCCGGTTCGATCGCACAGATTGTCCAAATAATCGCTGATGGTCTGCAGGGCAACTACCAGACGGACGAAGTCCGGCATAGCTACCCCCGGATACAGACTATAGACACTGCCTCCTTGACAGTGAAATTTTTTATCCCGCATACTGGCTAAAGCCTGCTCTCGTAGCGCAGGACCGCTGTGCTGCGTTGCATACTGGCGCCAATAGGCAAGTTCCTGATTGACGACCGGAAACACGTTGCCGATGAATTGGTGAAGTAGGCGGACACTGCAAGCGGTGTCAGCAAGGGAAGGAAACATGGCTGCCTCCGAAAGGTTAAGATAATTCTATTGTACCCGTTTTTGTTTCATTTTTGCAAGAAAAAGACTGTGACCAGAGTACTGCGATTTGATTTACGGAGAATCATAATTATAAAGCTTGATGTGGTTATACAGTGTACTTAAGGATATATGGAGAGCTTGGGCAGCGGCTTTTTTCCCTGATGTTGTGAGTCCGTATTTTTTTAATGCCCGGGTTATCATCACTTTTTCCACTTCGTCCAAAGGCGTAATTTCTTCTGTTGGCAGCGACGACTGCAAAGGAAATGCGGAATATATAAACTGCAGGTTTTTCGGGGTAATAATGTTGTTATCACATAATGTAAAGGCTCGGATGAGAACGTTCTCCAATTCGCGGACGTTTCCCGGCCAGGAATAGTTAATCAGCAGCTTAAGGCTGTCATCAGGAATCAGGGGGACCGGTTTTTTGAATTTTTTTGCAATTTTTGCCATAAGGTAGTTCGTCAGTGCCGGGATATCGTCTTTCCGCTCACACAGGGGGGAAAGGTTGATTGCAATCACCTGGAGACGATAAAACAAGTCTTCACGGAAAGTTCCTTTGCGCACCATTTTTTCTAAATCCTTATTGGTTGCCGCTATAATTCTGGCGTCAATGGGAATGCGCTGATTACTGCCCAGACGCTCTATTTCCTTTTCCTGGAGAACCCGGAGAAGTTTAGCCTGGACGTTAAAATTTAGATCACCGATTTCATCTAAAAATAGAGTGCCTTGATCCGCTAGTTGGAATTTTCCTATTTTAGGTTTATCGGCACCGGTGAAGGCGCCTTTCTCATGACCGAACAATTCGCTTTCTAATAAAGAATCCGGGATGGAAGCGCAGTTTATTGAGATAAACGGCTTATTGCAGCGGGGACTTGCCTGGTGGATGGCGTTGGCTAAAATTTCCTTGCCGGTGCCGCTTTTTCCCGTGATCAGGATGGTTGAGTCACTGCTGGCTGCCCGTTTGCTAAGGTTGATGGCGGCCAGTAATTTTTTGTTGGTGCCAATTAAATCGTTAAAAGTATATTTGTGAGGTTTTGACTGATCGAGTTCTTGACTTAAGGACTCAATGAGGGCTTTACTCATTGAGAGCTCTTTGGAGAGACGAAGAATATCAGTGACTTCCTGGAAAGTTACAACTGCACCGCGCAGGGTAGTGTTACGATAAATCGGTGCGCCGTTAGAGATGACATCGGCACAGGAGCCTATTGCCTGATTGCGGACGCCCAGAGCCGCTCTTCCAGTTTGCAAAACTTGTTCTCCGGCTCCGTCCGGCGATACATCGCGAATGTTGGTGCCGATGCGATCCGAGGCATGGATTCCGGTTATTCGGGAGAATGCGGGGTTAATGTACTCAATAACACCCTGGGCATTAATAATTTGAACGCCATCGGCGGCGGCGTTTAATGCGCTAAGATATTTTAAACGTTTGTCTTCGCTGTCATTGAGCTGCTGCGTCAAGCTGCTGAATATTTCGCAAAACATGCGAGTTGCTTCGTAACTAATAATTTGTCCTAATTTGGTTTTAGACGGAGGAGGAGAAACTGGTGTGCCGGAACACAAAAAAATTAGCTGCGGCTCGTATTTCAAAAGGCCGTTAAAACTTTTTACGCGGGGAATGTTAAATTTGGTGCAATATTTTTCTATCAGCGGGGTGGAAGCTGCAGGAATATAGACTACATTTATGTTAAAATCCTGCATTTTATTAAAAAATGTAAGTAAAAATTCGGTTTCAGGAGACATTCCTGCTAACGCAATTTTCATGTAATACAGACACCGCCTACTATGTTGTAATTAACCAAAGAGGTTCAAGAAGATAACCGCTTCTTGAACCTCTTTGTCCATTACTTTAAATTAATGCAATTATAACATAGCAATAAGCAAATGTCTATGAATTAGCGAGTTTTAATTTGTAAAAATTAGAAAACAATGCTTTTATCAGGAGAAAGAAGGGCTAGCGGCAAAAATAATTATAATTTTTATAATTATCAGTTTAGATATTTGTCGAAAAAACAGTGAAAAACGGGCATTTGAGAGTTGGCACGGATATTGCATAATCAATAGATGAGTAAGCGGATTCAGTTTGGAAACGTTTACAAAATTCAGAGTACCATTACATAGGAGGTTAGTCGGAAAATGAAAAAGTACAATGTTGCTATTCTAGGAGCAACCGGAGCTGTAGGAACGGAGCTGCTCCGCATCCTTGAATCACGGAAGTTTCCTTTCAATGAACTGAAATTGTTGGCGTTGGAAGTGGGTACGGTAATTCCGTTTATGGGGAAAAATTATACTGTGGAAGAAGCAAATGCCGAGGCTTTTAAGGGGATTGATATCGCACTGTTTGCCGGGGGGCCGATTAGTAAAGTTATGGCACCGGAGGCTGTAAAAGCCGGTGCGGTCGTAATCGACAACAGCAGCACTTTCCGTATGGATCCGCAGGTTCCGCTGGTTATTCCGGAAGTCAATCCGGAAGATTTGGATCGGCATCATGGCATTATTGCTAATCCTAATTGTTCCACCATCATTATGGTTATGGCGCTGAATCCGATTCATCAGCAGGCACAATTGCGCCGGGTTGTTGCTTCCACTTGTCAGGCTGTATCGGGAGCAGGTAAGGCAGCAATTGATGAATTGAATAACCAGGCCCGGGATATATTGGCAGGCAAAGAACCGCAAGCTTCTATTTTACCGGTCGGCAGTTTGGAAAAGCATTATCCTGTGGCTTTTAACATTATTCCGCAGATTGATGTTTTTCACGAAGACGGCTATACCAAAGAGGACATGAAGCTCGTAAATGAAACAAGAAAGATTATGCATTTGCCGGATCTGCGAATTACGGTAACGACTACGAGAGTGCCGGTGATCCGCAGCCATTCGGAATTCCTTAATATTGAAACGGAAAAGAAATTGACGGTTCCTGAAACAAAAGAGATATTGGCGAAAGCACCGGGAGTAATTGTAAAAGATAATCCGGCTAAGCAGGAATATCCTATGCCCGCCTTTACTTCCGGACTGGACGAAGTTTTTGTCGGCAGAATCCGGGAAGACAATACGGTTCCGGCCGGCTTGAATCTCTGGGTAGTGGGCGATCAGATCCGTAAAGGCGCTGCCCTCAATGCGGTACAGATTGCTGAAAAAATGATTGAAAGAAACCTCATTTAAAGAAAGTAAAGAAAAGAAAGGAGGCTGGGTGAATGAAACTGCTGGTTCAAAAATTTGGCGGAACTTCGGTTAGCACGCCTGAACGCAGGCAGCAAGCGGCGCAAAAAATACTGCAGGCGGTAAAAGACGGCTACAGCCCGGTTGTGGTGGTATCTGCGCCGGGAAGGATCGGCGAGCCCTATGCTACCGATACGTTAATACAAACAGCCAAACAGGAATGCCCGGCTATTGAGAAGCGGGAACTGGATATGATCATGTCCTGCGGCGAGATTATCGCCGGGGTGATTGTTACGGGAACGCTGAAAAATTCCGGACTGGATGCGGTGCTGCTAACCGGGCAGCAGGCTGGTATTATTACGACCTGCCGTCATGGTAATGCGCAAATCCTTCATATCCGGCCGGATGCCATACTGAAACACGCGGCAGAAGGCAAGGTCGTGGTTGTAGCAGGTTTTCAGGGAATCAGCGAAGACGGCGATATCACAACGCTGGGCCGCGGCGGCAGCGATACGACGGCTGCTGCCATCGGGGCGGCGATTCAGGCCGCCGCAGTCGATATTTATACCGATGTGAACGGCATGATGACAGCCGATCCCCGGATCGTTTCCGATGCTCGTACTATTCCGGCAATCTCTTATGAAGCGGCCTATCAAATGGCGGTTCAGGGAGCTAAAGTGATTCATCCCCGGGCTGTCGAGATTTCCATGCGGTATAATATTCCCCTCAATGTAAAATGCACTTTTTCGGAGGAGGCAGGCACAGCAATTTCCAATGATTCAGCCGGGATGATTGAGCGTCCGAAAAATTTTGCAACGATTGGCATTGCGCAGCAAAAAGGCTACGGCGTGTTAAAACTGCATAATGGAGATGGGTTTAATCATGCCAATACCCAGGCTGTATTTAAGGAATTGGCAGCTACCGGCGGGGATAAGGACTTTATGGGCGTGACGGAAAATGATATTGAGATCGTTGCCGAAGAACCAGTGATTGAAGCCATCGGGGAGATTTGCTCAACGGAAGGAATCGAAATTCAGGAAAAGAGAACAGGCTGTGTAAAGATTTCTCTGATTGGGCGGTATGCATCGGATGATGCCGGCTTGTTCAGCACTTTCGTGGAAATGTTTTACCGCCATAACATTAAAGTGTTATGTACCTTTACCGGTACCTCTTCCATATCCGGCCTTGTAGAGACAGAAGCCATGGAGGCAGCGGTTCAGGCGATCCATCAGGATTTGTTTTAAAGGGGATTATTTCCCCAATATAGAATAGGGAGGAAGAAAGATGAAATCATTTGGCAGAGTATTAACCGCAATGATTACACCGTTTCACGAGGATTTGACTGTTGACTACGAGGGAGCGGCTAATTTAGCCCGCTATTTGGTGGCCAACGGTTCAGACGGCCTGGTGGTGGCCGGCAGCACCGGTGAAGCGGCGACGCTGACGGAGGAGGAACGCTTGCATCTCTTTTCCACCGTCCTGGATGCGGTAGGGGATCAGGCAGCTGTGATCGGCGGAACAGGGAACAATAATACAGCATCTACCGTTCAATTTTCCCGTAAGGCGGCAAAACTGGGGCTGCACGGTGTATTAGTGGCCGCGCCTTACTATAATAAGCCGACGCAGAAAGGAATATATCAGCATATTGCGGCAGTGGCCGATGCGGTGGATACGCCGATTGTAGTGTACAATATTCCGGGCAGAACAGGCGTCAACATTTTGCCGGAGACCGCATTGAAACTGGCTGCATTGCCGAATGTAAAGGCCATTAAGGAATCCAGCGGCAATTTAGAACAAATTGCTGCGATTATCCGGCAGAAACCGGCAGATGTGGCTGTCTATTCCGGTGATGATGCATTGACTTTGCCGATATTGTCTATTGGCGGTCAGGGAATTGTCAGCGTGGCGTCCCATATTGTGGGCAATGAAATCAAGGCAATGGTCGACGCTTATCAGGCAGGACGGGTAGCGGAAGCCAGAGACATGCATTTGAAATTACTGCCAATATTTAAAGTTTTATTTATTACGACGAATCCAATTCCGGTAAAATCTGCCGTTAGCCTGCTTGGCTTATCTACCGATAAGTTGAGGCTGCCATTGACGACAGCAGAAGCGGACGAGGTCGCCAAGATTAGGCAAGCGATGCTGGAAGCTGGGTTAACGATCAAGGGATAGGGGAGGACATCACATTGATCATTACAGGGGGAACAACAAACTATGGAGCGGAGATCGGGATTATTATGCTGGATACCATCTTTCCGCGTATTGTCGGCGATATTGGAAATGCCGGAACCTTTTCTTTTCCCGTGCGATATAAGACGGTTCACCGTGCTTTCCCTACTAAAGTAGTGCTGGAAAACGATGCGGCTTTACTCAGTGGATTTATTGCGGCCGCTCGCGAACTGGAAGCTGAGGGAGTGAGGGCGCTCACTACAAGCTGCGGTTTTTTGGCTGTTTATCAGCAGGAATTAGCTGCTGCGGTATCAATACCGGTGTTTGCCTCCAGTTTGTTGCAGGTACCCCTGGTGGAAAGAATGATCGCTCCGAATCGAAAAGTTGTGATTGTAACGGCTCACAAAGGGAAGCTGAGTTCCCGGCATTTGCTGGGAACAGGCATTACCGGGGAGCCGCCGGTTATTGTTGGTATGGAGGAAAAACCGGAATTTTATCAAACCTTTGTTATGCAAAAAACGACCATGGATCTGGATAAGGTTAGGGAAGAAGTGGAAGAAACGGCTTGTAAAATTAAGGAAAATTATCGGGAAGCCGGGGCCATTGTCCTTGAGTGTACGAATTTACCACCCTTTAGATCTATTTTTCAGCAAGTTACCGGGTTGCCGGTGTTCGATATAACAACGCTTGTTAATTATATTCATCATAGCCTGAACTGGACCAGACAAGTGGATACCGGAAGAATGCATGTATAAGAGACGGTTGCGGAGCATCAAATAAATAAACGGGAGATGAGTCGAAGTGGAAATTACCGAAGTCGGGAAAATTGCATTATGGATATTGGCAATCTTAATTCCGATCCAGTTGATCATCGGTGCTGTGGTATCCCGAAAAAGCGGCCAGGATGCAAGCCACTATTTTATTAGCGGCAAACAACTTCCTTTCATTTTGGTTTTCTTTACTGATTTTGCCACTGTCATGGGAGTGGGAAATTTTGTCGGATATGCCGGCAAAGGCTATGATATAGGGTTGAGTCAGCTGTGGATGATGGCCGGTGAGCAAGGCAGCAAGATCGTGTTTGCTTTGTGTCTGGCTGGAATTATCGGTCGTTATGCGTATACGACCATTAATGAATTTTTGGAAAAAGAACTGTTTCATGATAAATGGCTGAGAGCTATCGGTGGGATTTTGATGACATTGCCGATGATCTGCTGGACAGGAGCTCAGGCTATCGGCATCGGCTTTATTTTGTCCGGCATTATGGGAGTGGATCCTACTACCGGTATTTGGATTGCTGCTTTGACGGCGATTCTGTATACTGTTATGGGCGGCATGTGGGCCATTGCCTGGACCGATGTGGTGCAGGGAGTTATCCGGGTCATTGTCGGCTTCGTCTTTTTCGGAGTTGTCTATGCCGGGGTTCATGGTTTCGGCGGAATCGCGAATGCTGTTGCGGCAAGCGCTAAACCGGAGATGCTTGAAGTCAATGGTATTGGGTTTTGGGCAGCCGTTGCTTTATTCTTAACTCCGGTGTGCGGACAGTTTACCGACCAGGCTTGGTGGCAGCGCTGTTATGCGGCAAAAGACAGCAAAACTGCCAGAAACGGATTTTTAACGACAGCAGTAATGGCAGTCATTATGTGCTCGGCCAGTATCATGGTCGGTATGGCCGCCTATACATTAAATCCGGATCTCCCCAAAGCGGATATGGCCTTTTCCTGGCTTATGGCTAATTATATGAATCCGTGGCTGTCGGCGCTGCTGGTGGTTACGATTATCGGTGCTGATATGACTGTATCTGCCGGGCGGCTGAATTCCGGCGTTACGTTATTGATCATGGATGTTATCAAACCATTGATTGCTCCCCATATGGCTGATAAAAAATTGGTCGATATGGGAAGATGGCTGACATTGGTTTTGGGTATTTTTGCTGTGGCTGTTGCCCTGGCTTTTCCGTCCGTCCTTTCAGCTGCTTTATTTGGTTACGCGGTTACAGGCGGCGGTTTATTCATCCCGCTTATCTTAGGGCTGGCCTGGAAGGATCAGAATGGCAAAACGTATGTTACTAAAAACGCGGTTATGTGGTCGCTGATTATTGCCGGTGGTACTGCGGCTGTTATTCAGTACATGCCTGCCAACGCCACGATATTCCGCGGCGGGATTGTACCTGGGGTTTTGATTTCCCTGGTATTAACGGTTGGTATCAGCTTGTTTGAAAGACAGTCGCAAAAGACTACTATAAGCGGTTAAGACAGTTTGCTGGGGCAGGGAAGCAGGTAACTACCTGCCCTGGTAATCCAATGATTCTTGGCGGAGAAATCATGGGAGGAGGAATAACATGGAGATTGTAAAACACCCGGTATTGGGAGAAATGCCGAAAGTAAAGACGGTCACGATTTATTTCGAAGGTACTCCGATCGTTGCCCGGGAAGGACAAACCGTAGCTTCGGCCCTTATGTCAAACGGGATTTATAAATTGGGCCATAGCCGGAATTCGTCACAGGCCAGAGGTTTGTATTGCGGCAGCGGGCGCTGTCAGAGCTGCTTAATGAGTATTAATGGTGTGGATCATGTGAGAAGCTGCAAGACGTTGGTTAGAGAAGGAATGGTCGTTAAACAATGTACCGGTGATCCGGATGTCAGGAGAGATCGTCATGAAGACTGATGTTCTAATTGTAGGCGGAGGCCCCTCCGGGTTAGCCGCAGCGTATGAAGTAGTTTCGCGGGGCTATAAGGCGACGATTGTAGATGAAGCCTGGAGCCTTGGCGGGCAATTGCGGCAGCAGACTCAGTTTCTGATGTCCCTGCCGGCGCCATGGGCGGGGCTGCGCGGATTTCAAGTCGCAGACCGGCTGACTAAACGGTTACAGAAGTACCTAGTAGAGTATTTGTTGAATCATGAAGTGATTGGCCTTTATGCGGATGGCAGTGTGGGAGTCAGCAGCGGGGAAAAAATAATGAAAATTGAACCTGCCTGCACCGTTGTCGCCACAGGGGCTGCAGAGTCGGCAGTGACATTTCCCGGCTGGACGCTGCCAGGGGTGATGACAGTTGGCGCGGCTCAAATTTTGATTAACCGGGAGCGGGTTTATCCGGGCAAAACAGCGCTGGTCGTTGGATCCAGCGATATGGCTTTGGAAATTACCCGGCAAATGCATGATGTCGGTATTCATATAATGGGAGTTGCTGAATCGGCCGATAAACTTTTGGCTAAAGATCAGCGGATCATTGATTCTTTTGAAAAAACAGGCATTCCTATTTTTTTACAGACTGATGTGACAGCAGCCACAGGAAGCGGCAAAGTGGAAGAAGTTCAGTTGCATTCCCGCCGGAATTCCTCAGATGAAGCAATGAAGTATTCGGTGGATTTCCTTTGCGTCGATGGCGGACGGCACCCTATTCTTGAACTGTTCTCGATCCTGAACTGCCCCTTCCAATATCAGCAAGCGCTTGGCGGGTGGGTTCCCAGTTACAGTGATACATTGCAGGCAGCGGCTGACGGGGTTTTTGCGGCCGGTCAAGCGGCAGGAGTTACCTGCCAGGCCGGAGTTCTTTTAACCGGGGCAATTGCGGGAATCGGCGCTGTGGATTATCTGGAGAAGAAAACAACAGAAGAACGGGAAACAGCCCGCCAAAATTACTGGGAGCAGCTTCAAAAAATTGAATCTTGCCAGTTGCCTGAAGTTTGGCAGGCACGGTTGACTCATATCAAAAACTATCCGGGTTAACAGCAGGATGAACCGGTGAGCTTTAGCAAGAAGGGGAGGACGTAAATTGGATAAGTCGACAATAGTCTGCCGTTGTGAAGAGATTACGGTTGGCGATGTTGAAAATGCAATCGCCCAGGGAGCGGAAACCTTTGATGATGTCAAAAGGCTGACGCGGGGTGGTATGGGACTTTGTCAGGGGAAAACATGCCGGACGGTCATTTCGGAACTGATTGCCCAACTTAAGGGAGAATCTGTAGCCGCTGTTCCTGTTCCCCGGCTCAGAATGCCGCTTAGACCAATTCCTATGGAAATTTTAGCGGCAAATCAATCCGGAACTTCGGCAATGTTTGACCTTTTGGATCAGGCAAGCCGGAAGGAAAGGCAGGAGAAGTAGATTGTCCAGGGAATATGATACAATTATTATCGGCGGCGGCATTATCGGCAATGGAATTGCCTATCATCTGTCGGAGGTTCAGTCGGACGGGATTTTAGTGCTGGATAAAAATTATCCTTTAAGCGGCACATCCGGATCCACTCAGGCGTGGATTTGGATCCATAGCAAGAGTCCCTCCTGGTATGCGGAATTTTCCTTGTACAGTGCGGAATTGTATGGGTATTTGCAGCGAAAAATCGGTGATATTGAATTTGATCGTGCCGGCGGCATTTCTCCCTTTTTTACGGAAACCGAAAGAGAGCAGGCGTTTAAATTAGCGGAATGCCAAGCTGAAGTGGGAATTGAGATTCAGGTTTTAAATCGGGAAGACGCTTTGGCCCGGGAGCCGGCTTTATCCCCTAAAATTCTCGGAGCGATGTACAGCCCGGCAGACGGCAATGTGAATCCGATGCGGTTGGTAGAGCAGTATATGCGGGCTTCGAAAAAAAACGGGGTTACTTTTGAGTACTATAATCCGGTGACAGGCATTGAAAAGCAACAGGGTTCATTTATTGTAACAACAGCAAAAACGGTATTTCGCTGCAAGAAATTAATTCTCAGCGCCGGCATTTGGACCAGGGAACTGGGCAAGCTGTTGGGAATTGATGTCCCGGTTAAACCGGTGCGGGGACAGATTATTATCACAGAACCGTTGGCGCCTTTGATGAAACATACTTTATCGATTATGCGGCAGACCAGTAACGGTGAAGTTTTAGTCGGCAATTCCCAGGAAAATGCCGGGATTGATCGACGGTCTACACTGGATGTCATGATTGAAACTGCCAATATGGCTGTTAAGTATGTACCGGATTTGGCAAAGGCCAAAGTTGTTCGCGGATTTTCCGGCCTGAGGGTAATGCCGGAGGATGAGTTCCCGATTTTTGGCGTGGTTCCCGGAATTGAGAATCTGTATGTTGCGGCGCTGCATAGCGGGATCACATTATCACCGCTGATTGGTACTTTAATGACCGAGCTAATCACCGGGGGTGAGACTTCCGTTCCCATTGACCGGTTTAGCATTACACGGTTTGCTTGAAGATAGGGGGATAAAGACATGCATATTATTGTATACATAAAACAAACTTTCGATACCGAGGCGCAAATTGCCGTCGACAGTAATGGGAAAATTGACAGTAACGGAGTTCATTTTGTCGTAAACCCTTACGATGAATATGCTATCGAAGAGGGGGTACGGCTGAAAGAAAAGTTTGGCGGTGATGTTACCGTTATCACCATGGGCGGCAACCGGGCTCAGGACGCTTTGCGCACGGCATTGGCCATGGGGGCGGATAAGGCGGTTTTAATTGACGATTCCGCCTTGGAAAAAACCGATGAATGGGTTACGGCCAACGTACTTACCCAAGCAGTTGCTTCTTTGCCGTATGATGTAATTTTTACCGGGCGCATGGCGATTGATGACGGTTCCGGTCAGGTTGGCGTCCGTGTGGCGGAAAATTTGCACATCCCTTCCGTAACAAATGCAGTCAAAATTGAAATCAACGAAAAATCCGCGGTAGTCACGCAGGAAATTGACGGCGGCACCGCTAGTTTGGAAGTTTCTTTACCAGCCGTATTTACAGCGCAGAAAGGATTAAATGATCCCCGCTATCCTTCTGTGGCTGGCATGATGAAAGCAAAACGGAAAGAATTGAAAAAAATCAGCCTTACCGATCTGGGGCTTGAAAAGGAAAAGCTGGTCGCTAAAATGACAGTGGGAAAATATGCCGTATCGGCGGCCCGGCAAGCAGGTAAAAAACTGCAGGGAAGTTCTGCCCAGCAAGTTGCTGAATTAGTGAATCTATTAAAGACAGAAGTTAAGGCTTTTTAAAGAGAGGAGCATTGGAAATGGCCAAGGGAATATGGATTATCATCGAACATAATCAAGGAAAAATTCGTAAAGTCTCTTTGGAACTGTTAAGTCAGGCCAGGAAAATGGCCGCTCAGTCAGGAGAAGCTTTGACTGCTGTTGTGCTGGGGGAAAATGTCCAGAAACTTGTTTCTGAGATTTCCGCTTACGGCGCAGATAAAATTATTTTAGCAGAAGAACCACGGTTGGCAGAGTATACAACCGGAGCTTATACTTCGGTTCTCAACAAAATGATCCGTCAGGAAGAGCCGCGGGCTGTTCTCTTCGGGCATACAGGTATGAGCCGTGATTTAGCGCCTCGTCTGGCACAGCGCCTTGGCGTGGGTGTTGCCTCCGACTGTATTGGTATGGAATTGGCTGAGAAAACCTTCCTGCAATTTAAACGTCCTGTTTACGCCGGTAAAGCTTTTGCTGCTGTTGCGGCCGAAAACTGTCCGGTTATGGCAACCATTCGACCGAATACATTTGCAGTTGCGGAGCCCGATTCCAGTTTACAGGCGGAAGTAGCAGCATATTCTGTGGAAATCGATCCGCAGGATATTTGGAGTGTTATCAAGGATGTAGCGGTCGCGGTTTCGAAACGTCCGGAATTGACCGATGCGAATATTATTGTATCCGGCGGGCGGGGAATGCAGGGACCGGAGAATTTTGCCCTGCTTGAAGCATTGGCTGATACGATGGGGGCGGCGGTAGGCGCATCCCGTGTGGCTGTGGATGCCGGCTGGCTGGACCACGAATTTCAGGTCGGGCAGACAGGAAAAACGGTTTCACCGACTCTTTATATTGCCTGTGGAATTTCAGGCGCAATTCAACATTTGGCCGGCATGAATTCTTCCCGCTATATTGTTGCGATCAATAAAGATCCGGAGGCAAATATCTTTAATGTAGCTGATTATGGAATTGTCGGCGACTTATTTGAAATTGTACCGTTGCTGACGCAGGAAATAAAAGCAGCTGTAAAATAAGGAGAGAGAAAAATGGCAACCCGGCAGATTTACTGGAATATCGAAGGACATTTTCTGCTCTACCTGTTTTTATTGATTGCTGTCGGATTTTTCGCATACGGTGTTTATCGGCGGGTAAAGCTGTGGCAAATGGGGCAGCCGGAAAATCGCTGGCAGAATGTTTGGCAGGGAATTCAGGATGTTTTGCTTTACGGATTTTTCCACAAACGAATTATGAAAGAAAAGTATCCTGGGAGTATGCACCTGTTTATTTTCTGGGGATTTGTCTTCCTGGCTTTTGCCACCGCTGTTGTGGCAGTGCATACTGATTTGGGAGTTCCCATTTATCAGGGAGGACTTTACTTATTTGTGAAATGTACCGCCAATTTCTTTGGCTTATTAGCAGTGTGCGGCATTTTAATGGCCGCCTGGCGGCGTTACGTAATCCGACCGAGACGTCTGGATAATAAACCGGAAGATGGAATTACTCTGGCGCTGATCTTTTTGATTTTGCTGACCGGGTTCTTACTGGAATCGGCTCGTATAGCTGCTACCGCTGATCCTTGGGCCGATTGGGCTTTTGTCGGGAAATGGTTGTCTGCACCATTGACAGGCCTTGATGCAGCCGCTTTGCTGACACTGCATCGTTGCCTTTGGTGGTTTCATATGCTTCTGGTTATGTCGTTTATCGCGTATTTTCCTTATTCAAAACTGTTTCATATTATTTTGGCGCCGCTTAATCAATTTTTCCGTTACCGGGGTCCTGTCGGAGTGCCGGCAGCAATTGATTTTGAGGATGAAAGCTTGGAATCCTATGGCAAGGATGAATTGCAGCAGTTTTCCTGGAAAACATTGTTTAACAGTGACGTTTGTCTGCGGTGCGGTCGTTGTCAGGAATTTTGTCCCGCGTTTTTAAGCGGCAAGCATTTAAATCCGAAAGCAGTGATTCAGGCTATCAAGGTGCATATGGAGGAAATCGGCAGGGCGTCGGCACAGCAGCAGACGGACCCGTCGTCAGAGGCGGAAACTGCTGCAGCCGGCTCTTCCCCGGTGCGCTCATTGATTGGTGAAGTTATTCCGGAAGAGGATATTTGGGCATGTACTACGTGCCATTCCTGCGAACAGCAATGCCCGGTGTTTGTTGAGCATGTAGGAAAAACGATTGAGCTGCGCCGCCATCTGGTGCTTATGGAAAGTCGTTTTCCGGCGGAAGCCCAGGCAGCCTTTCGCAATATGGAAAATAACGGTAACCCATGGGGCATCTGCTGGAGCACACGGGATCAATTTCTTAAAAGCTTAGGGGTGCCGACGTATGAAGAGAATCCGGCGGCGGATGTTTTGTATTGGCCGGGGTGCTCCGGTGCTTTTGACTGCCGAAATCAAAAGGTATCTAAGGCAGTTGTGCATTTATTACAGGCGGCAGGAGTCAATTTTGCTGTTTTGGGCAATGAAGAAAAGTGCTGCGGTGATTCAGCCCGCCGCTTGGGCAATGAGTATCTGTTTTACTCTCTGGCAAGTGAAAATATTGAGGCGATGAAGCGCTACGGCGTGAAGACAATCGTGACCCAGTGTCCCCATTGCTTTAATATTCTGAAGAACGAATATCCCCAGCTTGGCGGTCACTTTACCGTATTCCACCATACAGAATTTCTTTTGCAGCTGGTCAAGTCAGGTCAGTTGACTTTGCAGAAAAAGTCCGGGCAAAGTATTGCCTATCATGATTCCTGCTATTTAGGGCGATATAATCAAATTTATCAGCCGCCGCGGGAATTGCTGACAGCAGCAGGGCTGGAAGTCAGAGAAATGTCTCATGCTTTTGAGAAAAGTTTTTGCTGCGGCGCCGGCGGCGGCAGAATGTGGCTGGAGGAAAAAGAAGGAGACCGAATCAATGTGATGCGCGCCCAGGAGGCTTTAGCTACCAATCCGGATCTGGTAGGAACCGCCTGCCCGTTCTGTCTGTCGATGCTGGATGAGGCGGTAACAACTGTTGCCGGCGATGAGAAGAGAAAAACGATGGATATTGCGGAAATACTGGAGCAGCATTTATCCCAAGAATGATTTTTTAGGAAAATACAGGCGAGACAAGAGGAGGATCCGGTTCAGAGACTGTAACTTAGTTCTGAAGCGGATTCTCGCTTTTATAATTGCTGTCCTGACTGATTTGTCGCAACCAGGTAAGAAGACAACGATACATACAGGAGGTCAAAAATGCTTAAATTCCATAATTTGAGGAATAAATTGTCAATTTACATATTGATTCCTGTTTTAGTTGGAATCGCCATTTTAATTTCAGTTTCTTATTATACTGCCTGGAATACCTTGAATCGCCAGGTTAACAGTACGCTGCAGTTTATGACCCAGGCCTATAACGGCCAAATCGTCAGCTGGTTTGCTGAAAAAGAAGCGGTAGTAACGAACATTGCTGAAATATTATCCAGCAAGGACATGTCGGAAGAGGAGCAAATTCATTTATTGGCTACATTGAAGCAGACAATGCCGGAAGTCAGCAATATTTATGTAGGGTATGCGGACAAGCGGGATTACAATGCGATTCCAACAGTATTGCCACCGGGATTTGATCCCACCAGCCGGCCCTGGTATAAAAAGGCAGTCGCTGCTCAGGGAAAGATTGCCTATTCTGATTTTTACCTGAACACGAATAAGGAACCACGGGTTAGTATCGTAAAAGCGATGCAGGCCAATGGCCAGACTATTGGTGTGGTAGCGGCCGATATTAGCTTGGATCATCTGCGGGGAGTGGTGCAGGGAATCAAGGTCGGCGATACCGGATACGCGTTTTTAATGGAGCATACCGGTGCTTTTCTTTATCATCCGTCCTTTAATATGACGGATAATATCGGGAAAGTAGAACCCGGTTCATTTCCTCAGGACAAGGAATGGTATCTGAATGGGGAGCAGGGTATTGCCACGGGCAGTGTGGGAGGCAAAGAAATTGTCAGTGCAAAAATTCCGGTAGGGAAAACCGGCTGGACTCTTGTGGCCAATGCGCCGGTAGAGGAATTGTTTGCCGGAGTGACTGCTTTACGGACAAGATTACTGATTGGCGGCTTGATTTTAATTTTGTTGGTAGCCTTTGTAGTGTTTTATGTTGCCCGGGGAACGGTTCAACCGCTGACACGTTTGGCGGGAATGGCTGACGAGATAGCAAGAGGCAATCTTACCGGTTCCAGGGAACTTAATTATCATTCTCAGGATGAAATAGGAAAATTGGCTGCCAGCTTTGCGACGATGGCTGGTAATCTGCGAAGTATAACGCTTGGAGTGTCGGAATCGGCAGCTCAGGTGGCAGCTGCGTCGGAACAACTCAGTGCCAGTGCGGAACAGTCGGCCCAGGCAGCCAATCAGGTTGCGGTAAGCATTACTGAAGTGGCTCAGGGAACGGAAAATCAGGCGAAAGCCACGGTCAATACGACGGCGACTATTGAAAAAATGTCTGCCGGCGTGCAGCAGGCGTCCGCCAATGCCAATAATGTAGCCTCAGTGGCCGATCAAACTTCCCAAGCGGCGAATGACGGCAGTCAAGCGATTGGCAAGGCTGTCAGCCAGATGAAAACCATTGAGGAATCTTTTCAATTTATTACCGACGCTGTAAATCGTTTAAACCAGCGGTCCCAGGAAATTGAAAAATTTGTAGAGGCGATTTCCGGCATTGCCGGTCAAACTAATCTGCTTGCCCTGAATGCCGCCATTGAAGCTGCCCGCGCCGGTGAGCAGGGAAAAGGGTTTGCTGTTGTGGCTGAAGAAGTGCGAAAATTAGCGGAGCAGTCGCAGCAAGCGGCAAAACAGATTGCTGTTTTGATTCATGATACAGCGGATGATACCGAAAAAGCCGTGCTCGCCACAAACAGCGGTTCGGAGGAAGTAAAGACAGGAACGGAAGTAGTGAATAAGGCAGGCCGTGTATTTAGCGAAATACAGCGGCTGGTAAATGAAGTCACTGCCCAAATTGAGCAAATATCCGCAACCATACAGCAGCTTGCCGACAACAGTCAGGAGATTGTTTCCTCGGTTGAATCCATTGATACCATTACCAAGGAAACAGCAGCGCATACCCAGACCGTATCGGCAGCGACAGAAGAGGAGTCGGCGTCCATGGAGGAAATTGCTGCCTCCAGTCAGAAACTCTCTGCTTTAGCACAGAAACTGCAAGACGCTATTAATAAATTTAAGGTGTAAGGCATCAAAGTGAAGCGGGGATAAAACGAACATAAAAGCGAAGTGATCGGTGATATTGAAAAATATTGCCGACCGCTTCGCTTTTATTTTAATCGACAGTGACATATAAACGCTTTTTTAGCTTTGCAAGCAAAGGGGTACTCCCAATTCCTTTTTAAACCACTTGCTATGTTTCATCACTGCTTCTTCTTCGATGGCAGCCGATTCGCTGACGGTCAGCCGGAGGACGGCCTGCCCCTCTTCCAGAGTTGCTGTGACCGCTTGTACCAGCTGCATTTGGGTGATATCCAGACTTTCCGCCATGGCTAATAAGAGCGACAACTTACGCGCCGTCTCCCAGTCGGGTTTATCAAAGAATTCGCTGTACAGCTTATTGCGGATATATTTGCCGGAGGGGCCGTTATGCCAGCCGGCGATAACGGCAACCAACATTTGTTCCCGGTGGGTAAGGCCGAACAGGCGGGCATTTTCGATCAAGTAGGCGCTGTGCCGGGGGTGATCGTAGTAATTAATGGGGATACCGCAGTCGTGGAGCAGGGCGGCTACCTGCAGCAATGTCTTCTCTCGGGAATCCGTATTGAGTAAAGGCTGCCAGCCTTTCAGCAAGCTGGCGGCCAGTATGGCTACATGCGTCGCATGGGAGGCATCTACCTGATAAAAGGACAGCATGTTTCGGGTGCTGTGATCCAGTATGTCGGCAATGACCTCGTTCTGGCCCTGGCAGGAGCGATAATATTGCAGGAACATGCCTTCTCGGACGCCGCAGCCGCTAATGATGAGCTGAGAAGCTTGGGTATAATCAAACAAGCAGCTTACGATGCTCATACCGGGGAGAATAATGTCGGCCCGCTCGCTGCTAAGACCGGGAGTTTTACGCCGCTGGCTCAAGGTGGTGGTAGACAGCTGCTTAAACAGTTCGTGAAAAGAGAGAGCACCCAGCCGGTAATTATGAACTTTGCCAAAAGGATAATTTTTGCACCGTTGATCCATTTTGGCGATATTCCGGGCGGTACCGCCTACACCAATGAGAGGCAGCGACAGACTTTTCAACCACTTTATCCGGGAAATTTGGTGGAAAATAAAATCACGCAATTCGTTCAACCGGCTATCGCTGATTTTTTTTTGCAGTTCAAATTTTTCGGCGAGATTGACGGCGCCAAAGGGCAGACTTATGACTTTATCGGCATTGCGGCTGCGGATGAGAGTCAGCTCGGTACTGCCGCCTCCCAAGTCGAATAACAAAGCATCGGTCACATCAAGGGTGTTGACTACACCAAGGAATCCCAGCTTAGCTTCGGCTTCGCCGCTGATCATTCGCAGGGGAATACCGGTTTCCTGCCGGGCGGTTTGAATAAATTCGCTGCCGTTTTTTGCGTTGCGCACGGCAGCGGTGGCGATGGCCATGATTTTATTGACGTTGAACAGCCGGATCATATGGGCGAACACCTGAAGCGTGGCGATAGCCCGTATCATGGCGGTAGGCTGCAGCAGACCGTCCTTGCTCATACCCTCGCTGAGCCGAACGGTTTCTTTTTGATTGTATACTAAATTATAGGCGCCGTTGGAGTAAGTGTGCATAATGATAAGACGGGCAGAATTGGATCCCAGGTCAATGATTGCGATACGTTCGGTGATAATCAGACACCTGCCTTTCTTTTCACTTTCTTATTCGCTGTTTTTAAAGAAATCCTTTTTCAACGACAAAAATTTACAAAATGTTAATATATCGGCAGGGGGATTTTTATCTTCCGGCAACGAAAGTTTCCCTGAGAGGTGGGATGTGTGTTGGGTAAAACGTCACCTAATCGGTTCGCTGCCATTCATGTAGGATCCGAGCAGGTCAGCGTTCACATTGTTGAATATACTACAATTCAGGATATTAAAGTTGTTGAAATGGCCAGCCGCCATGTGGCTTTGGGGGAAGAGACCTTTAAGACGGGCCGTATCAGCTTTGCGGCGGTGGGAGAAATCTGCGAACTTTTGAAGGGATACCGGCGGATGTTTGCCGAACATGGGGTTCGGGACTATCGTTTGGTTGCCACTACCGCTATTCGCGAAGCGGAAAACCAACAATATATTATCGATCAGATTCAGGTAAAAACCGGGTTCATAGTGGAAGTATGCGATATGCCCCAGGAAATCTTCATTAAATATGCGGCGCTGTTTAAAACCGTTCAGGACAGAAATTTGCTGGAAGCAGAAAACGCTATTTTGTTTGTGGATATTTCTTCCGGTGGGTTGGGTATTACTTTGTATAAAGACGGAGAATTAAAATATCAGCAGAACATTCATATTGGCGTGCTTCGCATCAAAGAAGGCTTTGCCCAATACCAACGGGACTCGGCTCATTTTCAGCAGGCGCTGGCGGAATATATCTATAGTGTTATCGAGCCGGTGCAACAGGCGCTAAACAAGCAGGATATCCGGTATCTGGTTCTTTCCGGCACGGAGACCAGACTGCTGCTGACGATGCTGGGACAGGAAAATCCGGGGAAGTTATCTCTGGTTAGTCTGGCAGATTTTTATAAATTATATGATCAGGTTAAATTGTTAAATTTGCCTCAAATCGTACAGAACTTTGGATTTTCCGAGCAAAAGGCGGAGATGGTGTTACCTACCATCATATTGTACAAGCAAATTTTAAACCTGACTACGGTAGGCCAAATTCTGATTCCCGACACTCAGTTGATTGACGGAATTACGCTGTTGCATATTGGAGAGAAAACAAAGCAAGAATGGTTGCTGGCCCTGGAGAATCAGACGTTGAGCCTGGCCCGGGGCATCGGCTGCAAATATCAGTATGATCCCAGCCATGCGGCAAGTGTGGAAAAATTATCCCTCAGCCTGTTCGATCGCCTTACCCGCATTCATGGTCTGGGGAAACGGGAACGGTTATTGCTACAGGCGGCCGCTATTTTACATGATATCGGTAAATTTGTAAGTCTGCGCAGCCATTATTTTTATTCTTACCGGTTGATCCGGTCATCGGATATTTTGGGATTTTCCGAAGCGGGAAAAAACATTATGGCGAATATCGCCTTATATCACTCCAAAGGAGTTCCGGCTAACACCGATCCCAATTTGCAGGGCTTAACCCCCAAACAGCGAGTAATTATTGCCAAACTGGCGGCAATTATTCGCCTGGCCGATGCCTTGGACCGTACCCATCGTCAAAAGATCAACAGTTATGAGATCGCTCTTAAGGGCGATGAACTATTCATTACGGTTACCACGCAGGAGGATTATTCCCTGGAAGAGTGGACTTTTCTAGACAAAGCCACTTTTTTTGAAGATGTATTTGGCATTGCCGCGATACTAAGAAGACGGGCAGGATGAGAGTATGTTTGATAAACAGGAATATTTTATTAATCGGGAATTAAGCTGGTTAAAATTTAATATCCGGGTGTTGAATGAAGCAAATGAAAAAAATAATCCTTTGTTGGAACAACTTAAATTTATTGCGATTACCAGTTCCAATCTTGATGAGTTTTTTATGATCCGGGTCGCCGGATTAAAACATCAAAAAGACAGCGGCATTAACAAGGTTGATGCCGCCGGCTTGACGGTTGAGCAGCAGTTAGCGGAAATCGCGGTAGTGACTCATGAATTGGTGCAGTGCCAATACCGTTATCTTAAGAAAAATCTGCAAGCGCTGGAGGAACAACAGCTTTATTTTGTGACGCCGGAGAAACTGCCCGAAAAAACGCTGGAATGGATTGAATCCTACTTTTATACTACTCTTTATCCGGTCCTTACTCCCATGGGGGTGGATGCCGGACATCCCTTTCCTTTGCTGGCCAACCGGACGCTGAATCTGGTGGTGACGCTGCGGCGGCAAGAGGAGGAAAGCCGGGCGGTGATTCCGGTGCCCGGCGTATTGCCGCGTATCATTGAACTTCCCGGACAGAGCCGGAAGAAACGGTTTGTCTTTCTGGAGGATATCATCAAAAAATATGGCTCACGGCTGTTTCGGGGCTATAAGATTCAGCATATTGCTCCTTTTCGGATTACCCGCAATGCGGATATGACCATTGACGAGGAAGATGCCGAGGATTTATTGGCAGAAGTTGAAAAATCCCTGCGGCAGAGGAAACGGGGCCAAGCGGTACGTCTGGAAATCAGTAAAAGCGCCAATCAGGGGATTAAAAAATTTTTAGCCGAAGAACTAAAACTGGAGCCGCGGGATATCTACGAAATTTCCGGCCCGCTGGATACTACCTGTTTTATGAAATTTGCCGCTTTACCGGGATATGATCACCTGCGCTACCAGCCCCTTACGCCTCAAATTCCCGTGAGAATCAGAGAAGAGGAAGATCTGTTTGCAGCAATTCGCCGACAGGATATTTTACTCCACCACCCCTACGAATCCTTTGAGACCGTTGTGGATTTCGCCCGGTTGGCGGCTAACGATTCTCAGGTTCTGGCTATGAAACAGACGTTGTACCGGGTAAGCGGCAACTCGCCTATTGTTCAGGCATTGGCGCAGGCTGCCGAGAATGGCAAGCAGGTTACTGTACTGGTGGAACTGAAAGCCCGCTTTGATGAAGAGAATAACATTTTATGGGCCAAACGGCTGGAAGAGGCCGGTTGTCATGTTATCTATGGACTGGTAGGGCTGAAAACCCATGCTAAAATGATGCTCATTGTCCGGCAGGAGGAAGACGGCATCAAACGGTATGTTCATATGGGAACCGGGAATTATAATGATGCAACCGCTCGGCTGTATACCGATATGGGACTGTTAACCGCCAATGATCAGTTTGGCGCCGATGCATCGGCATTTTTCAATATGCTGTCCGGCTATTCCGATCCTCCGGTTTGGAATAAGGTCGTCGTAGCGCCCCTTGGACTCAGGGAAAAGTTGAAAGAACTGATTGATAATGAAATCGCTTTCGTTCAGGCGGGAGAGCCAAGCCGCATTGTTGCCAAGATGAATTCGCTGATTGACAAAGATATTATTATGAAATTGTATGAAGCTTCTGCTGCCGGAGTGAAGATTGATCTGATAGTCCGCGGGATTTGCGGCTTAAGGCCCGGCATAGCGGGAGTCAGTGATAACATTACGGTGCGCAGTATTGTCGGCCGGTTCTTGGAGCATCACCGGATTTTCTATTTTACCAACGGCGGTGACAAAAAGATGTTTTTGTCCAGCGCCGACTGGATGCCCAGGAATTTGAACGAACGGGTGGAATTGATGTTTCCGGTGGAGGATGATCGCCACATCGCCCGGATTCGCAGTATATTGTCCCTGCTGCTGAAAGATAATCAAAAATCGTATGTAATGCGAAGCGATGGCAGCTACCGCCGGGCAGACAAGCGGGGGAAGGCGGTAAACAGCCAGGAAGAATTATATCGTAAGGCCGAAGAGGCAGCCAAGCCGACGGTCATTTCTCTGGAGCAAAGACTGCAGCCCATGTTTCGCAAAGAAGAGTAGAATTGGCTATGAGCTATGAGCTATGAGCTATGAGCTATGAGCTATGAGCTAAATCTCCCTTACTTGATCAGATGGGCGACTGTCAGCGCCAGGGATACCATACCGCCGGCGATGAGGGGGCCGACGGCCACTCCCTTGAAAAAGCAGACGCCGGCGATAGTACCGACAATCAGCGCGGCTACGGCTTCCGGGGATTCTTTAATAAAGAATACTCCCCGTCCGGCAGCCCAGGCGGCGAAGATGCCGGTAACAATAGCCAGGATGCCTACCGGATTTTTAAAGGCAACGGCCATATCGGTCAATGAAATACGGCCGGTGGCAACGGGGACCAGGATGGCTACTGTTAAAATCAAAATGCCGAGAGAAATTCCATGATTTTCAATTAGCGGGAACCAAGTATCAAATCCCAGCAGCTTAACGATCAAAAGAAAAGCGGCGGCGATTGATACGGTATTATTGTTTCCCACGACTGCTAATGCCAATATGACTAATATCGGCAGGTTTTCCATATGCATTTAGACCACATCCTTATAGCGATGAATATTAGACTTAGGTAACTTCTGCTTGCGCAAGGACTATCCTGCTTGTTATAATAATTTTTAGATGACTTTTAGAGAAAAAAAGTAAAGGCAGGTGCATAGCGAAAATGGGAGATATATTCCGGGTAGCCGTTCATTACGAGGAAGATAACGGCTATATTGAATACAATGCAGTCAACAAAAATATCCGGGTAGAACTGGCCGATGAGACGAAACGCCGTGAAGTCGAAGCTTATTTGGCAGAACCTCATGTTATGTCGGTTCCTCAGCATACGCTATTGGATTTTCATGATGTAACCGTTGCGGCCAATCAAGATGTAGAAAGCTTTAAATTAGCCGTAACTCGTATCTGGGAAAAGCTAGGCGTCCATGTTGATTGGAGCCGCCCTATTTAAGATCTCAGACAATCAGCCTGATTTGGCTGAATTTGCGAAATCAGGCCTTTTTGTGCTTAAAATCAAAGCTTATCCACAAAGTTATTCACAAAATACCCTTAAATGTGGATAACTTAAATGTGGATAGGTGGATAAGTAGGGAAAACCAGCGATTTGCAAGATAAATTTCTGTCGACAGTGTGTGGATAATTTTGTGGAAACAAATTTTGACAAAAACAGCAGGCGAATTGCATAACTTGACTTTGAGAAAATATTGTGGTAAGATAACTTCTGTTGATAGTGCTAGTAAGAGTTCAATATGGCTCCGTAGCTCAGCTGGATAGAGCGTTTGACTACGAATCAAAAGGTCGTGGGTTCGAATCCCCCCGGGGTCACCATTCATTACATGCAATTTATTGTAAAGGTTCTGGAACTTTCCAGGACTTTTTTTGTTTATCAAAACATATACATGGAAAGAAGAAAATCATCGCAGTAATTTAAATCAAATTTATTAAGGGGTTAGTTATAGAGAGGAAATTGCTGCTGAAAGCCGAAATAGATTGTATATTTTGGTGATTAAAAGTGAAAGAGGGATAAGGGTGCGATTGCGATTTTGTCCTTCGTGCGGGGGCAAGCTGCCTCCTCAGACAGAAGGAATACGGTTCTGTCCTTTTTGCGGGGAAAACGTAGCCCGATTTGCCGAAACAGAGCGCGAGAATGAGCAAGACCATGCTAATGGATTAGGCGAAAAGACAGAGATTTTGGCTGAGAAATATTATACGGTGGTATTGAAATCATGCGGCAACAAGGAACGTTTGGCAAAGCGCCTGAGCGAGGTTCTCCGTCGCGGTCTGACGGCTACGCGCATGGCGGTTGACATGGTGCCCTGCGTGATTATGTACAAAAGCAAGGCCTGTGATATCGAGACCGTAATTCGTATTCTTGAAGATGAAAATCTCTACTATACAGTGATTAGGGGAAATTTCGATTTTTCTGTTTCTATTGAGAATATAATTCCCGGATTTTTTGATTTGGATGAACAACTGCAGCTTACGCTTCGCAATACGCCGGCTGCTTTGTGGCTGGGAGAACAGGTACGGCTGGTCGTACCTGAAGTATTGGCGGAAGATCGGCTTGGCTCGCTGGTAGTAACTGACCGGAGTTTGTATGTCTTTCCGGATTCAGCAGGCGAACGGCGTACAGAGTGGTTCACGATTCCCTATGCTCATTTGGCAGAGGTGGTGAATCACAGAGAGCAAAGCGGCGAATTGGAACTGATTTACAAAGAATATAACCGGGAAGAGTGGCTGCGGATTGACAATGGGGAGCAATTGGAAAAGGTGTATGAGCAAATCCGGCGAGGGCTGCTGCGGTGACGGAGCTCGTTGCGGGGCAGTGAGGGTTTGGCTAGTCAGACGGGATTGATAAATAAATTAGGCAAAAGTAAAAGACACTGTTTGTCATCAGGACATTCGTGTCTTTTATTTTTATTTTATCGGAAAGCATAAATTATATTTTAAAATTATTCAATAAATATAAATAAAATATTGCGTTTAAGCAAAGTTTCGATATATAATTTTAATATTAAATAAGAATGGAGAATTATATTATGATTACACTTGACAACTATGATAAAGCAATTCTTAAGGCTTTGCAAAGGGATTCTTCTATATCGAATTTGGACTTATCGAAATTGATAGGGTTATCCACGTCGGCATGCCTTGCGAGAACAAAGAATTTAAAAGAATTAGGCGTTATCAAACAATTTACAACGATTGTTGATGAAAAAAAATTGGGGATGGACACTCTCGCGTTTATTATGGTGAATTTGGTGCCCCTTAACAGAGAAACTGCTAATTTCTTTGTAGCGGAAGTCAATAAGCTTCCTCAGGTACTTGAATGCTATACTCTTACCGGCAGTCGGGACTATCTTTTAAAGATCGTTGCTAAGGATATGAAGAGTTATAGGGATTTTGTGATTGATTCGGTTATGGCAATACCCGGAGTGAGCCGGGTGGAAACCAGTATTGTAATGAGCATTGAAAAAAGAACAATATCTCTACCAATTGAACAAGAATAGTGAGGTACTAGCGATGGGAGTAAAAACGAGAGCCTTAAAAGCGGCTTTTCCATATACGATTCCGGTATTGACTGGATACATATTTCTCGGTGCTGCTTACGGCATCTTGATGAACAGTAAAGGGTATTCTTTGGGGTTGACGGTGTTGATGAGCATCATTACTTATGCAGGTTCGATGCAGTTTGTGGCTGTTAATCTGCTGGCTGCAGCGTTTAACCCGCTGTATGCCTTTTTACTGACGCTTATGATAAACGCAAGACATTTATTTTATGGTATTTCTATGTTGAACAGGTTTAGCGGAACAGGTAAGAAAAAAATGTATCTGGTTTTCGGACTTACCGATGAAACTTTTTCGCTCCTTTGCTCAACCGAGCCACCTCGGGGTATCGACAGAAATTGGTTTATGTTTTTTGTAACGTTGTTAGACCATTTATATTGGATAACAGGCTCGATATTGGGAGGGGTTGTAGGGGCAATGGTTTCTTTTAATACTAAAGGCATCGATTTTGTTATGACCGCTTTATTTGTGGTTATTCTTACAAATCAATGGAAATCACAAAAACACCACTCCCCAGCAATAATTGGCATAGGAGTAACGGCTGCGTGTCTGTTCTTTTTTGGCTCGATTCATTTTATGATTCCTTCCATGGTCATGATTGTTGTAATATTGACCTTATTTAAAGCACCGATTGAAAGGAAGGTAGCAGAATGATATCAAGCCTACAGCAGTCTTTGATTATTGTTGCGATGGTCACAGTGGGAACTGCCCTGACACGATTTTTGCCGTTTATTTTATTTCCGGATAACCGGGAAACTCCCCAATATATCCGCTATTTGGGGAAGGTACTTCCATTCGCAGTAATTGGTCTTTTAATTGTTTATTGTTTGAAAAGTGTATCTGTTTTGTCTGCTCCGTATGGGATTCCCGAGGGCATTGCAATCGGCTGTATCGTACTATTTCAGCTGTGGAAAAGTAACACGTTTCTCAGTATTGGCGGCGGGACGGTACTTTATATGATTTTGGTACAATTTGTATTTATATAATGCAGTGGATGCGGCGGGATCGCTGTTAACCCATATTCATCACTCGGATAGTCATTACCGCGCTACATGAATTTTATGGGATTAATAAACCATCCTTGTTGTTCAAGAATATGGGAATACTTGCAGACACTAATTCAATTTGATTTATTTATGTGGATTAATTTGCTAAGAAGAGTTAAAATCATCTTAAGTAAATATTGGCAAACTTGCTGAAAAGTAAGGACGCAAAGCCATGTGTCTAAGATACCATTTGGTATTATGATTGTCAGGTTGCTGTTTTGGTCGAGCCAAAATGATTTTTTGCCAGACTAAACGTCTGGTTTTTTGTTTATATTAAAAAAGCTGTGCTTTTTATAGAGCAGGACTTTTCAAAAGGATACTTTAACATTCGTTTGCCGGTATGTGAATAATTGTAGCTATGGAAAGAAGTGATGACGATTAATACAATCCTTGCAATTCAGTTGAATATTTTTATGGTGATATTATTGTT
>JBDKTO010000097.1 GCA_039680175.1 Veillonellales bacterium
CGATTTAACGGAAAACGGCGGAGAAATCTCCAGCATGTTTTCCGGCATTAAATATTTGCATGTCGATCCGGATGATATAGGAGATATTGATTATGAAGAAAATCACCGTGTTGGGAGTCGGCAACATCTTGCTGAAAGATGAAGGCTTTGGTGTCCGGGTGGTGGAACAGCTGCAGGAGCGGTTTGACTTCCCGGAGCAGGTTCAGGTACTGGATGGCGGAACCTTGGGTATGGAATTGATGCGGTTTCTTTTAGAAACTGATAAACTGATTCTCATTGATGCAGTTTCCGGGTCGTTAACTCCCGGTTCGTTGTATGAACTGCGCGGGCAAGCGGTAAAAACTTATTTTAAAGAAAAAATTTCCTTACATGATATTGGCATTCAGGAAGTCCTGGCAGCATTGGAAGTACTGGAAAAACCGGTGAAGGAAATCGTGGTTTTGGGCGTGGAACCGGCAGTTGTTGATGTGGGACTGGAACTCAGTCCGGTAGTTGCTCCAATAGTTGAAAGCGTAATCAAAAAAGTGATTGCAGAGCTCAATGCATGGCAGGTGGAGGTCAGCAGCAATGTTTGAACAACAAGAACTTTCGCCGCAGGTAAAAGCTGTGCTGGCTGAAATCATGGCAGCATTGAAGCAATATGCCGCCGCGGGGCAAACCTGGACGATTTTTTTAGATAAGATGGCGCTTACCTTTGATGAACGAGCGGCAATTCGTGATTTCTTAGGCGAGGGAACGGTTACGATTCAATTAGCGGATAAGTCTGAGCCGGTGGAATGGTTGGAAAGCGGGATAGCAGGCGTCTGGTTTGGCGTTTATTTTAATTATGATCATAAACCTGTTTTGGAAACAATTGAAATCGGAGGCTTTCCTCAAATAGCACAAGCTCAGCCGGAAGATATCCGGCAGGGAATTCATTTGCTGCAGCAGAATTTAGGATAAAGTAAAAACAATCGGCGCAGCCGGTTGTTTTTGCTTTTGTAAATATTGAATAAAAATGTCGCAGCAGGAAATAACAACAGAAACAGCGAATTGAATGAAATGATTTGGGTAAATAGGTAGTATGGTTAGTATGGTTAGTAATATTCAGAGCGGCTTGGATGGGCGGCAGCATAGGAGGATGGAGCGATGATACGAGGGATACGTGGTGCCACGACTGTTGAAAGTAATGATTGTAAGATAATTACAGAAAGAACGGTTGAATTGTTACGGCAGATAGCAGTTGAAAATAATCTGCAAACGGAGGATATCGGGGCGGTAATCTTTAGCTCGACGCCTGACATTAACAGCAGTTTCCCGGCAGTTGGGGCCAGAAGAATCGGCTGGACAGAGGTGCCGCTGTTTGGCACCCAGGAAATTGACAATCCCAATGGCGTGCCCCGCTGTATACGGGTATTGATCTTATGGAATACTGATTTGCCGCAAAAATCAATTCATCATGTTTATCTCAGGGAAGCTGTCGTTTTGCGCCGGGATATTGTCGAATCATAGTTTGTTGTTTGTTTCTTAGCGAGAAATATGGGGGAAAGTGGTTATGAAGTTTATTTCCATTGTTACACCTGTGTTTAATGAACAGGAAAATATTGACGTTTTTTATCGGGGAATTTGCCAAAATATGGAATCACTTCCTTATGAATTTGAAATTATTTTTATTGACGATGGCTCCAGTGATGCCACACCGGCGATTTTAGAACGGTTGTCACAGCAGGATGGAAGGGTGAGAGCTTTACTATTGGCCCGTAATTTCGGCCATCAGATAGCATTGACCTGTGGGCTGGATCATGCGAATGGGGATGCGGTCATTACGATGGATGGCGATATGCAGCATCCGCCGGAAATGCTGCCAACCCTGCTTGCCAAATGGGAAGACGGGTTTGAGGTGGTGCAAACCATCCGGGTTAGTACCGAGGGAGTTTCCTGGTTCAAATCTTTTACCTCGGGGATGTTTTACAAGTTGATGAATGCCATGTCGATGGTGCGTATTCAGGAGGGAGGGTCGGATTTTCGTCTGCTGGACAAGCGGGTTGTGACAAGCTTTCGTCTGTTTAAAGAGCGGGCCCGGTTTATTCGCGGCATGATAGGAGCGATTGGTTACCGTCAAACACAGATCCAGTTTGTTGCGCCAAAGCGATATGCCGGTACTTCTAAATTTTCGCTGAAGAAGATGCTGCATTTTGCTTTGGATGGCATAACGGCATATTCAAAGTTGCCGCTGCGATTTGCCTTTTATGTCGGCATAATTTGCGGAGCAATCAGTATCGGTCTTACAATGCATGTTGTATATATCAAGCTGTTTACGGAGGAAGCCGTACCCGGCTGGGCTACAATATCGGCCAGCATTTCGCTGCTGGGAGGCATGCAATTAGTGGGCTTGGGGATTATCGGCGAATATGTGGGACGAATTTTCGAAGAAGTAAAACAGCGGCCATTATATTTAGTCCGGGCAGAACTGAAAAAAACCAAATAATTGGGATTTGGGAAAAAAATGTTTTATCCGGCAGGATTTTGGACAAGCAGGGCGAATAATAACTAATAATAATTTATGATGCGAATAGTAATAAAGCCGAATCCAACGTAGGAACGGGGAAACCGGTTTTCAGGGGTGAACCTTATAGCACATTGCTGATTGTGTTATAAACAGGGCAGTACTCAGCCCAAACCCGTCAGCTAACCTCGTAGGCTATTGAGAGGAGTATGGACGATTGCACAATGTTTTCCGGATCATGGCGGTTTTTTTGTTTTTGCTTAGTTTTACCATCGCCGCTCAGGCAAATGCATTCCAGGAAGGAGATCGGGGACAGGAGGTTGCTATCATTCAGCAACAGCTTAATGCTTTGGGATATAATGCCGGTAGCGCGGATGGCGATTACGGTTTCGTAACACAAAATGCGGTAAAGAGTTTTCAGAGAGATCGGGGCTTGGATGCGGATGGAGTTGTTGGTACACAGACTTATCGTGCCTTGATGGGCCGGGATATTCCGGCAAGCCGGGGAGATCGGTCCAGTTCGTTGGCTCGTCGGCTAGTGCAGACTTCACTGTATTATCGCGGTGTGCCGTATGCGTTTGGCGGTACTACGCCGGACGGCTTTGATTGTTCCGGCTTTACCCGTTATATATTTGCCCAGGTTGGGGTATACTTGCCGCGGGCAGCCGATGAGCAGTATGATGTAGGCAGATGGGTTTCCTACAATAGTCTGCAGCCGGGAGATCTGGTGTATTTTAGTACATATGCTCCGGGCGCGTCTCATGTGGGAATTTATCTGGGAGACGGACAGTTTATTAGTGCGACATCAAGCCGGGGAGTGGCTGTCAGCAGCTTGGACGGCGGATATTGGGGGCCTCGCTATATTGGCGCTCGCCGGGTACTGTAAACAAAAACTGAAATAAAGGGGGGGAGGCACGATGTGCTTCCCCTTATTGTTTGTAGAAAAAATTTTTTTAAAAACAAAGGATTTTGCCAATAAAAATTGTATTTAAAAATGATAGCTGTTGGGGAAAAATTTTGGGCACTACTAAAGCAATCGCGGTACTGTATAGTATCTTAAAGGATTTACGGGGGCTTATATGCTTGGGTTATATTGGCGTAATTTCATAGTTCCATATTGGTCATTAGTTTTAAAAGCAGTGCTATGTTTTATGATTGCGACTGCGGCTGGGCTAAGTGCGCCGATTATTATAAAATTGTTGATTGACGATTCCTTAGTCCGTGGCGATATTGGCTATTTACATTGTATTGCAATAGGTATCGTTGTTTTATATTTAATCCGGGGAGGATTTTCCTTCGCTTACGGACATCAAATGGCGAAAGCCGGCAATGACATGGTGGCGCAAATGCGAAAAGAGATGTTTTCCCGCCTGCATTCTCTTGATTATGCTTATTTTGTCAATACGCCTACCGGCGAGATTATATCCCTGTTTACGAATGATTTATGGCTGATTCAGCAGGCGGTGTCATTGGGAATTCCCGATGTGGTGGTTGAGTCCCTCAATGTCGTCGCCATTATGGTAATTATGATTTATTTTGACTGGCAGCTGGCCTTGGTAACCTTTGCTACAATTCCCTTTATCATATTCGCGATTGGCTATTTCAATAAAAAAATTGCCAGTCTGGGCATGCTGGTAGAGCATACTTTGGCTAAAGTGACCAGTATGCTGCATCAGTCGATTTTATCGGTAACTGTAGTGCAAAGTTACGTCCGGGAGGAGTATGAATACCGGCGATTCAGTTCTAAAATTCATCAGGTAGCCAATGAATTTCTTAAAGTGCAAAGGCTGAATGCAATTTTAATTCCGTTAGTAGAGTTTTTAGCCGCTATCGGCTTAACCATTATTGTTTGGTACGGCGGTCGTGAAGTAATACAGGGTGATTTGACCATTGGCGGAATGTTTGCTTTTTTAATTTATATTATTAACCTGCCAACGCCAATTCGCAAAATCAGTGAGGCCATTACCCGGATGAAAATGGGCGTAGTTGCCTGGCAGCGCATAAGTACTTTGGAACGGCAGCCTCATACTGTGCCGGACGGGAATATTGAATTAGTCAAAACGGAGGGAAAGGTAGAATTCAAAAATGTATCTTTTCATTACCTGCCAAGTACCGGCATCTTAAAGAATATCAATATTACGGCACAGCCTGGCGAAGTATTGGCCATAGTGGGACCCAGCGGCGCCGGCAAATCCTCCTTTGCCAACTTGCTGCTGCGCTTTTATGATCCGACGGAAGGAATCATAACAATTGATGGACAGGATATTCGCAAGCTAAAGCTAAGCTCATTGCGGCAGCATATTGGGTTTATTCAGCAGGAACCGATTTTGTTTCATGCCAGTATTTTGGAAAATATTCGTTATGGCCGGCCGACTGCCACTTTTGAGCAGGTAGAGAAGGCTGCTTTGTTAGCCAATGCTCACGAGTTTATTATGGAACTTCCGGATGGTTATCTTTCACTGGTCGGCGAACTTGGCGGAACCTTATCCGGCGGTCAGCGGCAGCGGATTGCGGTAGCAAGAGCGATTATTATGGAACCGGCTATATTGCTGCTGGATGAACCGACGGCTGCATTGGATGGCCAGGCTGAAAAACAGGTCATGCAGGCAATTCGCAATGCCAGTGTGGGGCGAACTACCTTTATTATTACCCATCGTTTGTCCACCTTAATTAGTTCGGATAAAGTAATCTATTTATCGAAAGGACAGATTACGGAAATGGGTACCCATGACCAGTTGATGGAACATGGCGGCATGTATGCCAGGGCGGTTCAATTAGGTGAATTGCAGGCATAATTTTCAAGCAGGATAGGGAGAGAGTATTGGGAGGTTATCAAGTGTGTGATGTTGCACTTTCACATGTGAGCTTTGCATATGACAATGATCAGACTGTTCTTCAGGACATTTCTCTGACTGTGTGCAGCGGCGATTTTTTGGCAATAGTTGGGCCAAATGGAGCGGGAAAAAGTACAATGCTAAAAATAATGGCCGGACTCATGCTGCCTCAGTCCGGTGACGTGAAAATAGCCGGCTGCGAAGTAAAAATAGCCCGCAAGCAGGGGATGATTGGTTATGTGCCGCAAAATTATGGGAAAAATGTAATCGGCTTTCCGGCGACAGTAGCAGAGATTGTAAAATTGGGACTGGTAACAGGAAATAGCCGTAAGAAGCTAACGTCCAGTGCCGCCAATCATATTGTCAATCATATGCTGGAGCTAGTGGGAGGCAGCGATTTACGGCAGCGGCGCATCGGTGAGTTGTCAGGCGGACAGCAGCAGCGGGTGATGGTGGCCCGGGCTCTTGCCGGCAATCCGGAATTGTTATTATTGGATGAGCCGACAAGCGGGGTGGATTTTGCTGCCAGCGCAAGAATCTATGAATTGCTGGGAAAATTAAATACAAATTTGGGAATTACCGTGGTTATGGTTTCCCATGATATTGATAAAGCCACACAATGGGTACAGAAGGTGGCTTGTATAAACCGGGGATTATGTTTTTATGGCGGAAGTAAAGAGTTTCAGGCGACTAATGTTCAGACTCGGTACTTATGGTACTATACTGGTTGACGGAGTGATAGTGTGGAATTTCTTCAATATGATTTTATGCAGCGAGCGCTGATTGCTGGGCTAATTACGGCACTTGTATGTCCGATGATTGGCATTTTTATCGTGGTGCGCCGTCAATCGCTTATTGGTGATGGGTTGGGGCATATTGCCTTTGCCGGTGTTACCGGCGGTTATTTAGTAGGGTGGTACCCGGCGGCGGGTGCATTTTTGCTGACCGTTGCGGGAGCAGTCGGCATCGAATTGGTTCGGCATCGCAATACTCAATATTCCGACATGGGATTGGCCATCTTTTTTTATACCGGCATTGCTATGGCTATTATTTTTAGTACGATTACCCGTATGCCCAGCGCCGGCCTTCTCGGCTTTTTATTTGGCAGCATTATTACGGTAACAGCAGGAGATGTGGCCGCCATTTTGCTTTGTGGAGTGGCAGTTGCTCTTTTGATTTATTTCTTGTTTGATAAGCTTATGCTAATGGCTTTGGATGAAGATGTTGCCGCTGTAGCCGGAGTGAATACCGCGATGATTAACATGGTATTCAGTATTTTAACAGCCCTGGTAGTCGTTGTCGGTATGTCGGTGGTGGGAATATTGCTGGTCAGTGCTTTAATGGTTGTTCCTGTTGCTGCCGCTTATTTGCTTCGGCAGGGATTCAGGGTTACGATGGCATGGGCCGTATTTTTTTCTATCTGTTCCGTGTTAGCGGGATTGACGGTATCGTTTCAATGGGACATTGCCCCGGGGGGAACCATTGTTATGACTGCAGTCAGTATATATATTGTAATTATGGTATGCCGATATATAATGGATAGAAAAGCAAGGCTACAATGAAGATCATTTTTTTGACGGCGTCAGGAACAGGATGAAGTGCGAGTACTGTTTTATAACCGGCAGTACCATGAGGGAAGAAGCAATATTAAATAAGGTATGAGCAGCAGCCACCTGTCCGCCAATATCGTTGGTGAGATAGGTGGCTGTTGTTGTTAAAATTGTTGTACAGGGTAAAGCAATAATTACTCCCAGCAGGTTTAATACAATATGGGATATAGCTACCCGTCTGGCGGCCAGGGGAGCTGTGGCCCCGACGACAACGGAAGAGAGGCAGGAACCAATGTTATTGCCATAGACAACATAGGCGGCAGTTTCAAGATCGAGAAGATGATCTTCCGTCAGCAGCATGAGCACACCGGTAGCGGCGCTGCTGGATTGAAAGAATAAAGTGATAAGCACTCCGCCTACTATGCCGTACGCCGGATTGGTTTTTGCCGCCATCAGGCAATTCATTACCGTATCGAATTTAGGAATATCCGCTAAAGCAGCCGTCAGAATTTGCAGGCCGGTAAACATGGCTAAAAGTCCTCCTCCTGCCATAGCGGTATGCCTGAACTTTTTATTGGTGCAGCCGACTAAGAACGTGAGAATGAGCAGCGGCCATGAATATTGCGCTGGTAGAGTGAAGGCCATTAACTGGACGGTGCAGCACGTACCGATATTGGCGCCCAGTATGATACCCAGACTTTGGTAGAAAGTTAAATATTCGGCACTGACCAGACCGATAGTAATAAGGGATACTGCGGTACTGCTTTGCAGCAAAGCTGCGGCGATTGTACCAACGAGCACGCCCTGCCAGGGAGTGCGGGTGATTTTTGCTAAGCATTGCTGCAGACGACCCCACAACAATTTTTTCAGACCATAGCGCATTGTAAAGATGCCGCTCACCAGCAAGCCAATTCCCGCAATGGCTAACATGAGGATATTCATATCAGAATTCTACCTCCGCCTTTTGCTAATAATACAGCTTATTCGCGTCGATTAGAAGCTATGTAACGAACAAGTCGGATTTGAAAATTTTGCGATGCGGAAGGTACAAAGAAAAGCTCGTTACAGCATATTATGCTGTAACGAGCTTTTGAAAGTTTAGGCAATAAATGATGAATTCAAGCATACAGATTAATGAATTACGGCTAAGGAGAGAGAAAATGGAAAAAAACAGCATTGATAAGTTAACGGTTAATTTATCCCAGATCTGTGCGCCTGACAAATTGTATCACCATTTACGAATGCTATTAGTCAGACAAGAAGGGGTTGCTATTCGGCCGTTGGTATTCTTATGCATTGGCTCTGACCGGTACACCGGCGATGCGCTGGGGCCATTGATTGGTTCTTATCTCCAAGAGCATACAGGCTGCCTTGTTTATGGCAGCCTGGACCATCCGGTTCATGCCGGAAATTTAGTGGAAACGGTCCATCTCATTCATTGCCAGCAATACCATCCGATTATTGTAGCGATTGACGCATGCTTAGGCAAGCCCGGTGAAATAGGAAACATCGAAGTCTGGGAAGGCGGGCTTCAAGCAGGAATTGCTGTAGGCAACCACTTGCCCCAGGTTGGGAATATATCTATTATCGGCGTAGTAAATTCCGGCGGCCGATTCGGCTATCTGGATTTACAAAGCACACCGCTGTCGCTGGTTATGAAACTGACCAAGATGATCAGCGAGGCAGTGGAAAAAGTGATTCATGATTTGCCTGACCAGACGGAAGTGAAAATGCTGCTGGGCTAGTTTCGGCTTAGTCTTGTGGAAACAGACGATCCCAGGACATATAAACAACAATCAGTACACAAATAAACAGTATTCCCACATCACCGGCATATTGTTCCATACAATCATCTCCTGATAAAATTATATACATAGATGATTCAGAATAGTATCTATGTATCTTCCAACAACATCCAGATATAATCCAAATATTTATAGGCACAATAGACTGGGCAGCCCCATACAATGAAGCGACAGACGCAGCGGGGGTGAATGGATTCATGTCTTTTCTCATGGCTATAGCGGCTTCGATTGTAAAAGGTATTGCATTGTTGGTTTCTTATGTTGCTAACAATACATTTCCTTTGCCACTCTCAGAAAAAGAAGAGCAGCTTTATCTTGGAAGGCTGAAAAGCGGGGATGAAAACGCAAAAAATATCTTAATCGAACGCAATCTCAGATTGGTTGCCCATATTGTTAAAAAATTTGATAATACAGGCGAAGACGTAGATGATCTGATTTCTATCGGAACGATTGGCTTAATCAAAGCGATTAATACATTTGATCCGGCGAAAAAAATTCGGTTAGCAACCTATGCGGCAAGATGTATCGAAAATGCTATCCTAACACAGTGTCCAAAAGCGCTCTGAATTATACTAACCAGATTCGTTATCATGAAAAATGGCACCAGTTTATACGTCTTGGTAACCATATGTATATAATGACCTGCCATTGTCTCGGCGGCGTCAAGTATGCGCCATTGTATATGCACAGCTTCCAGTTACTGCAGCCACGCAAATTGCTTGAAGCAGAAAGGTTTAATATTAAATATTCTAGTCCTGCTGAAATTACCACAGTATCAGACAAGCTCCGCTATTACCGACATAAAAAAGGCTTGCGTCAAAAAGATGTGGCGGAAAAAACGGGAATTCACCGTGCTACTTATTGTGCGTATGAACAGGAAGACAGAAAAATCCCTTATCCTCTTGACGAATTAAGTAAAATTGCCGAGCTCTTTGGCGTTGAAATCACAGACTTACTTGATGATTATAATCTTTTTTTATACAATGGACAAGGCTGGCAAATACGGGGGTTGCGTGAAAGCCTGGGGCTGACGAAACAGGAATTCGGCATGCTATATGGGTTTCACGCGCACACGGTTAACCAATGGGAAAATGATAGTATTCAAATTTTAAAAAGTACCTGGTTGAAATTGTTTGGAAACGAATAAAAAAGAATGTCAGCAGTAATAAATGATGCAGCTTCTACTATTCTGTCAAAAAATCTAATTGCAGGTAACTTGCCGTATTAGAAGTTCTTATATGGGTAGCGCCAACATTTTCTACAAAACCCACGTTAAGTAAAAAACTGGATGAAAAGTCGAATCTTCACCTACTCTAAGCTATAACGAGTCCTTACATATAGTGGTATAATTTAGAAATACGTTATTACAGAATAGTTGTAAATTGTGAATTGAAGATAATTATATAAATGGAGGGTGTCGGCATGGACAAGAACTCTGATTATAGTACAAACGTTATAGGTGCTGGTGAGGTTGGCTACGCCACCTCGGTCGACATGGACAAGAATTTTGTTTATAAAACAAACAGCTTCTTTTGGGATACAAAAGGAAATGACGTTTTAGGAGCAATCTCGCTCCCTTTTTATGGAGCTTTTGTCTCAGAAGAAAAATGCCAACTTTTTGGCGATGTATCAGGAAAAAAGATGTTAGAGATAGGCTGTGGAACCGGTCATTCCTTGCAATATCAGGGGGAACGCAAAGCATCTGAACTATGGGGGATGGATATATCAGAAAAACAGATCGAAAAGGCAAAGCAACATTTGAGGGCATGCGGTTTTTCAGCAAAATTGATCTGTTCTCCCATGGAAGAGGAATGTGGTATACCAATGGATTATTTTGACTTTGTTTATTCGATTTATGCCATAGGTTGGACCACCGACCTTGATGGTACTTTTTGCCGGATCGCTTCTTACCTTAAAAAAGACGGCGTATTTATTTTCAGTTGGTCTCACCCTTTACACAAATGTGTTGTTGCAGAAAATAATATACTTGCTTTTAAAAAATGTTATTTCGATGAATCTTGGTATTCGGTATCTCTTGATGAAGGTGCGCTAACATTATCAGACCGTAAACTATCAACCTATGTGAACGCGTTGGCAAAAGCGGGATTTGTAATTGAGCAAATGATTGAGCAATCTGATGATGAAATTATGCAATCGCGGGGCGATAACAGCGATTTTGCCAAAAAAGCAAAGATGCTTCCTGTAACTTTTGTAATCAAAGCAAGAAAACTATAAGAATATAGTATAAGCATTTTTAGTACCAAAACGACTGCGTAGCGTTTATATTTTGTGCATTAACAAGTTTTTTCCTTTTTTAAAAATACTATAAATGGTCGTTTAAGGTTCTTTTTATGTGAGGCCGCCTTTTCATATCCATCCAGTACCTATTTCCCTACTATTCTAACCAAATGGTTGACAAGAATGGTTAGAATGGTTAGAATATAATTAGGAAATTTTTAGGAGGTAAACAGATGACTTTTCGGGAAAGCGAAACTGTAGAATTAAAAGCTGTCATTGTAGATGATATAAAAAAAGAGATCATAGCCTTTGCAAACTGCGAGGGTGGAAAACTTTATATTGGCGTCCAGGATAATGGTGAAGTTATCGGCATGGATGATCCAGATGGGGCAGCGTTGCAGATCAGTAACATGGTTCGCGACGCGATTAAGCCGGATTTGACAATGTTTCTTCACTATGAAACCCTGGAAGTAGAGGGAAAGAGCATAATTGCCGTTGATATTCAGCGCGGAACAGAACGTCCTTATTATATTGCAAAAAAAGGATTGCGTCCCGAAGGTGTTTATGTTCGGCAAGGCTATTCTTCTGTACCAGCCACAGATACAGCAATCCGGCGAATGATTAAAGAAACCGATGGCGACAGCTTTGAGGAAATGCGCTCGCTGGAACAGGAATTGACTTTTGAGGCGGCACAAAAAGAATTTTTAGGAAGAAATGTTCTGTTTGGGCCGATTCAAATGAAAACATTGGGAATTATAAATCAGGATGGTATATATACCAACCTTGGACTACTTCTTTCCGAGCAATGTGTGCATACCATTAAGGCTGCCGTTTTTGAGGGAAGCAATCAAAGTGTATTTAAAGACCGGAAAGAGTTTTCCGGCTCTCTGTTTAAACAGATGGCAGAGGTTTATGATTATATCGATTTTCACAATCAGACCCGCTCCACTTTTGATAAGCTGCGGCGTATCGATACCAGGGATTACCCGGAGGTGGCTGTCAGGGAGGCCTTGCTAAATTCCCTTGTACACCGGGAATATTCGTTCAGAGCCAGCACGCTTATCAGTATCTATAACGATAGAATAGAATTTACTTCAATTGGCGGTCTTGTTTCCGGGGTAACATTGAATGACGTGCTGATGGGTATTTCTGTTTGCCGTAACACAAAGCTGGCAAATGTGTTTTATCGTTTGGAACTGATTGAAGCCTACGGAACTGGTGTGCGAAAAATTATGAATGCTTATGAAGGAAGCGGAAAGACTCCGCAGATTGAAACATCAGATAATGCTTTTAAGATTATCCTGCCGAATCTCAACGCTCAGACTGAGAAGAAACAGATAAGCGATGAAAGGGACAGCCAAGAGGAAACAGTAATCCAGTTGGCAAGGAAACAGGGTATGGTTACACGGCAGGAAGTTGAAAGTCTGTTAGGTATCGGACAGACAACCAGTGGACGCCTGTTAAAAAAAATGATGGAAAATGGGCAGCTTATTCAGGAAGGCAAGGGAAAAACCACACATTACCGGCTTTCCCAATAAATATATTTAGGTAATGATAATTCAGGGAAAAGTTAGAAACGGCTTCAATGGCTTAAAAATCTAACCATTCTAACCAGACGAGTTGACAGAACTGGTTAGAATGGTTAGATTGGTTAGAATATAAGTGGAAAATTTTAAAATAGCAAGCAGAGGTTTTTTAGTATAGCTTGCTTTTAATTTGCTTTTATGCGTAAAAGCCTGCAATAATCTTTTTGGGTTTCTAGGGTACATTCTGCAATCAACTTGATAAATGGTTCCGCATCCGGTTGGTTAGCACGTTGTGATACACGAAGCGCCTCAATGTATTCCACCCTCAATACAGGCGGAATAGATACAATCCCATATCCATAATGCATCAACAATAAATTCATCAGCAGACGCGCTGTTCTGCCATTACCTTCAACATATGGATGGATGTCAACCAGCCATTTATGAGCAAGCGCTGCCAGTTCAATGGGATGCACTTTTCCAGATAATTGATTTACTTTATTTACATATTCCTTCATCAGTTGCGGAACTTGTTCCGGCTCCGGCGGCAGATAATCGGTTCCTGTAATATAGACGGCAATATCACGATATTTTCCGGCGTTTTGTTTGTCAATCCCTTCGTAAAACAGGCGATGCAATTCCAAAATAATATGCTCTGTAATTTTAAAAGGTTTTTCTCTGACAATCTGAAGCATAAAATCATATGCATTTGCATGACCGATTGCTTCCAAACTGTCTTTCAGAGGTTTCCCACCGGCTGTCAGCCCATCCTCCAATAGCACTTTCGTTTCAGAAATCGTAAGGGTATTTCCTTCTAGGGCATTACTGCTATAAGTTAAGCCAATTTTGAAATAGGCATCTAATTCCTTAATTTCTTCCGGCCTTAATGGACGCGTCGCTTGTATAATTTTTTTGTACGCATCTGCCTTATTAAATAATTCTTGCTTGGTCATAAAATTCAGTCGAGCAGACAATTCGACGCTCCTTTCCGAGATAGTGTTGAACCATATCCCCAGGAAATCTAGTTGATATAGGGTAGGGGATTCCATGACCTATGGTAATAACGTATCGAGGCATCTCTTACGCTGATTTTTTGCCAAAGATCACGTCCGCTAATTCTGATAAAAATTATACCATGAAAATCCAAAAGAAGGAAGTTGCCTTGCTACTAAGCACCCAAATGTGCAAAATATTGAAGGGAAAAGCCAGTATAGACGACTGTGTAAAAGCATGCTCAGAAGAAGGCAAGTACAATATTAAAATAAGTAAGTGGAGCAATCGGAAGACTGCTTCGCTTACTTATTTTTACTTGAAAGCATTTTGGATGCTGGAAACCAATTGTATTTTCTGTTCTTTAGGGCAGGGGAGCTTTGTTATGTACTTTAAAACCGCTTCGGCATGAACGACCGCAACCCTTTTTTGTAAATCGAGTAATCCTTCCGGGCTTTTTGGCGAGTGGACGATGACATTCAAATGCATCCCCTCCTTTCTGTGGATGATAAATTTTATTCGAGGACTGTTCGTCTGTATTCGAGTTATAATCCCATCTTTGACACTTGTAAGAACTACCGATATATAGATATGAATTGCTTGCCCTTTCTTTTGACGGGACAACACCAAAGTTTGCACAAAATGCTAAAATCCAAAAAATTGAAAGCAAAGAAATAGCCCTGAATTCTGACTGCCGACTGCGGCAATGAGTTCAGGGCTATTTTTCGGTTAGTCGGCTTGCTTGTCCTCTCGTAAAAACCAAATTGATTTGTTAATTATTTACTATTTTTATAATAAAATAATAAATGTACTAGGAAATATTAACTATGACAATAAGCCTAAAGTCTCATCTTTTTTTGTAAAGTCAAGAAAAAAAAGGAAAAGATAATTTAATTGCAGAAAGCTGTAAATAAATTATTAAAAAATTATTAAAAAACTGAGGGATTGGTTTACAACAATTACCATTATTACCATTTGGTATTGTTGGACCTTCCCTTATGTCTTTATATTTTGGTTATTGGGCATTGATAGGGAGAAGTATTAATGAAATCAAATATATTAAAAATTTTAGCCTTAATTTTGTGTTCGATCGGTTTCTACGTCAATTTTGCCCAGGCCGAACCGGTAATGACGGACAAGGGGAAACTAAACCAGGGCGATGAACAGCAACAACTTCAGCGGGACCGGCAAATTTCGGAAGAAAGAATGAAACGGCAAAAACAAAAAGATGTTTTGCTACCGTCGGAAAAATCAGGACAAGACGACAGTCTTCCCCAAGAGGAACCCGCTTTTTTGGTAACAAAAATAATTATTACAGGTACGGATGCTTCCCGGTTTAAGTGGCTCCAAAAACAGGCGGATCACTATAATAATCGGAGGATAGGCCAGAAAGGGCTGGATTTAATTAATAAGAGGTTAGGAAACTTGCTGCTTGATAGAGGTTACATCACAACCAGAACAGTTATTCCGGAACAAGATATATCTAAGGGAGTTCTATATATACAAATTGTGAGCGGGAAAATTGGAAACATTCGGTTTGCTCCAGCCATAAAACGGGCCGATTGGGAAAGTGCTTTTCCGGTAAAGCCGGGGGATTTACTTAATCTGCGGGATTTAGAGCAGGGACTGGAGCAGTTGCAAAGAGTACCTTCCCAAAATGTGGATTTTCAGCTGGTACCGGGGGAGATACCGGGGTTTACCGATATAGTTATTCAGATTAAACGAACGCGACCGGATCAATTTTTTTTGTCAATAGATAATGCCGGTAATAGCGCTACCGGTAAGTTGCAAGATTCATTTTTATATAATATAGACAATCTTATTGGAAAGAATGACCTTTTTTCAATTAATTTTAGTCAGGACTCGACTGAAAACAGTCCGCAAAAGGCCATTTACGACAATGCCTTAAGTTGGTCCTTTCCCAATGGATACTGGACATACAGCTTAAGATATTATGCCAACCGTTATCGGCAAACAGTCGCTTATGCGGATAATAAATTTCTTTATTCCGGAAAGGCCAGAACCTGGTCGGCTGAGGCTGAACGGTTAATCCAACGGACCCAGAATAGTAAGACCAGTTTATCTCTGACGTTAATAAAGAACCGTAGCCGTAACTACATCGATGATAGCGAAATTATAATTCAAAGAAGGGCCACGACCGCTTTAGAACTGGCCTTAACCAATAGGAAATATGTAAAACAGAATATTTGGGACTACCAACTTGCCTATCGCCGGGGCGTTCCCTGGTTTGGGGCGCAGGATGACAGCGGGAGGGAACAAACCAGCAGATATAATTTATGGACGGCCGAAATTAACTGGCAAAAACCGACCTCGGTGTGGGGCATGGCAGGCCGATATACCATGACCTTACGCGGACAATATACGCAAAGCCGTTTATATGCCAGTGATGGTTTTAGTATTGGTAATCGATATACGGTCCGGGGGTTTGATGGCGATGAAACCCTTATCGGCGAAAAAGGTTTTTATTTGCGCAATGAAATCGCCGTGCCTTTAAAAACCCGTAATCAGGAAATTTATACCGCGGTGGATTATGGAGCCGTCAGCGGAAAAGGCCTTGGTAATGCGCCTGATCAAATATTACTTGGCGGAGTACTGGGGGTTCGCGGCAGTGTAAGTCATCTGAATTTTGATGTGTTTGTAGGCTGGCCGTTGAAAAAACCGGCTTCTATGAAAACTGAAAATTCAACATGGGGTTTTCAGTGCAATTGGCGACTGTAAAGTAGAAAGCTTTTTTATGTGAGCGGTTTATCGCCCAGCAAGAAAGGGAGGGGAGCTCTTATGTTTTATATTTTTCCAGCCGGGAAGTTTTATAAAAAATTAGCGCTTTGGTTTTTAATTTTTAATCTTACCCTGCAGCCGTTTTTTTCGGCGGTTCAGGCATCCGAGGTGATTCCGGATGCCAGGCAGGGCAAAAATCCTACAGTTATACAAACTAGCAACGAAGTTACCCTGGTTAATATTTTGGCCCCGAATGACAAAGGCCTATCCCATAATCAATACCTAAATTTCCAGGTAGGCCTCAACGGGCTCATCTTTAATAACCAAACGGCGGTGCTCAAAACGCAGCTTGCGGGATATATCGCCGGGAATCCTAATTTGCTAAATAGCGGGGCAACGGTTATTTTAAATGAAATAACCGGCCGCTTACCGACCGCAATTAATGGCTATATGGAAGTTGCCGGCCAGAAGGCGGATATCATTATAGCAAATCCCAATGGAATTATTGGCAATAATTTCGGCGTTATAAATTCGGCGCGTTGTGTACTAACAACCGGGGTTCCGGTTATAGATCGTACCGGAGGTTTGGAAAAATTCCATGTTCAAGGGGGAACCGTTAGAATTGAAGGTTCAGGCTTGAACGGTTCGAAAACCGACCGGGTCGATATAATAGCTCGGGCCGTAGAAGTAAATGCGGGTATTTGGGCAAATGATTTGCATATAACAACCGGGGCCAATGATGTGACTTATAAGGACCAAATATTAGTTAATGAACCGGACCCCGCATATAACGCTAAAGGTATTGCTTTGGACGTATCCTGTTTAGGGGGCATGTATGCCAATAAAATTACCTTGATTGGCACGGAAAAGGGGGTAGGCATAAATAGTCAAGGAAGCATTTCGGCGGGAAGCGGCAATCTAACTCTTACCCAGGAAGGGAAAATTATTTTAGCCGGTAAGACTTTGTCGTCCGGTGGTATTGAACTTAACTCTAAGAATGCTTTTACGCAAAGCGGGGTTATTTATACAACCGACAATATGAACATCAAGGCGGTTAGTATCAATAACAGCGGAACAATAGCCGCAGCCAACGATGTAACTATTAATGCCCAGGATGTTACTTCGACCGGAACGCTGGGAGCAGGAATACAAAGCGGCGGCCAACTGGGATCGGCAGGTACTCTTAATATTACCGCTCAGAACAGCCTGGCGGCCAACGGCAAGAATCTGGCCGCCGGCGATATGACAATGAAAGCCGGGAACGTGGATTTACAGGGAGCCTCGACATTTATTGGCAACCAGGGAAATATTGCAGCTACCGCGGGAGATATCAATAATACAAAGGGAATCCTGCAGAGCCAAAAGGCTATCAGTTTAGCAGCCAGGGATTTAAAGAATCAAGGCGGAAAAATCAACACCAATGACAACTTAACGATAAATCTCAGTGGTGCTTTACAGAATGAGCAGGGGTTGCTGTATACCGGGCAAAATCTAACTGCTAATACTATAGGTGTGGAAAATAGCGGAACAATAGCCGCGGCCAAAGATGTAAATATTAATGCCCAGGATGTTGCCTCGACCGGAACGCTGGGAGCAGGCATACAAGGCGACGGACAACTGGGGTCGGCAGGGAATCTTACTATTACCGCCCAGAACAGCCTGGCGGCCCACGGCAAAAACCTGGCCGCCGGCGATATGACAATGAGAGCCGGGAACGTGGATTTACAGGGAGCCTCGACGTTCATAGGCAACCAGGGAAATATTGCAGCTACCGCGGGAGATATCAATAATACTAA